>NZ_JBHVWT010000028.1:0-86298 GCF_042882135.1 Streptomyces sp. NPDC058240 | reverse complement strand
AAACCACCCCAGCGGCCCGATGAATTGGCTGGTCAGGAAGCTGTAGACCGCCAGCTGTCGAAGTTCTTCGAGAACTCCCCGTTGTTGAACCGGTCCCAGTTGATCGACCACGTCATCAGCCCGCGCAGCGCCGGCCATGTTCCGTGGGTGGCGTAGGAGCCGCAGTCGGTCTTCTTCGTCAGGCAGTTCAGCGCCTTGGTGACCTCGGCGGGCGAGGTGTGGCCGTTGCCCGCCTGGGTGGAGGCCGGCAGCCCGATGGCGACCTGCTCGGGGCGGAGCGCCGGGAAGACCTTGGTCTGGTCGCCCGCCACCGGGAAGCCGGTGAGCAGCATGTCGGTCATGGCGATGTGGAAGTCCGCGCCGCCCATCGAGTGGTACTGGTTGTCCAGGCCCATGATGGAGCCCGAGTTGTAGTCCTGGACGTGCAGCAGGGTCAGGTCGTCGCGCAGCGCGTGGATGACCGGGAGGTAGGCGCCCGCCCGGGGATCCTGGCCGCCCCAGGGGCCCGAGCCGTAGTACTGGTAGCCGAGCTGGACGAAGAAGGTCTCGGGGGCCATCGTCAGGACGAACTTGTCGCCGTACTTGGCCTTGAGGGCCTTCACCGCGGAAATCAGGTTGACGACGACCGGGGTGGTGGGGTTGCGGAAGTCGGTGTCCCCGGTGTTCAGCGAGAGCGAGTGGCCCTCGAAGTCGATGTCGAGGCCGTCCAGACCGTACTCGTCGATGATCTTGCTGACCGAGGAGACGAAGGTGTCGCGGGCGGCGGTGGTGGAGAGCTGGACCTGGCCGTTCTGGCCGCCGATGGAGATGAGCACCTTCTTGCCCGCGGCCTGCTTGGCCTTGATGGCCGCCTTGAACTCGGCGACGGACTCCACGTTCGGGCACTCTCCCCCACTCTCGGCTTCGCTCGAGCGGGAGGTGCCCCCTCCCGGGCAGAGCGAGAAGCGGATGTCACCGGAGGTCACCGAGGTCGGCTCGCCGAAGGCCAGGTCGATGACGTCCCAGGAATCGGGCACGTCCGCCATCCGCGTGTAGCCGGAGCCGTTGGCGAAGCTGGAGTGCAGATAGCCGACGAGCGCGTGGGCGGGCAGGCCGCCTCCCCCGCCTCCGCCGCCGCCCGCCGTGGTGGTGGCCGCGACCGCGGCCGATCCGGCGGACTCGCCCGCGGAGTTGGTGGCGGCGACCTGGAAGCTGTACGCGGTCGACGCGGTGAGGCCGGTCACGGTGGCGGAGGTGCCGGTGACCGAGAGGACCTTGGTGCCGCCCCGGTAGACGTTGTAGCCGGTGGCCCCGGCGGAACCGGTCCAGGACAGGTCGACCGAGGAGGCGGTGACCGTGCCGGCCTTGAGTCCGGTGGGGGCGGCCGGGAGCTCGGCCGGGGCGCCGCCCGGACCGACCAGGGTGAGGTCGTCGGCGTAGTAGGCGGGAGTGCCGAACCAGCCGTGGGTGTAGACGGTCACCCGGGTGGTGGACGGGCCCGTCCTGAAGGTGGTGGTGAGCTGCTTCCAGTCGGTGGACGACTGGGTCCAGGTGGACACGTCGGTGGTGCCGGTGCCCTCCGCGCCGAGGTAGACGTAGGAGCCCTGCACCCAGGCGCCCAGCGTGTAGGTGGAGTCCGGCTCGACCGTCACCACCTGGGAGCACTTGGCGTTGTCGGCGCCGGCCGGGGTCGCCTTCAGCGCCGAGGTGCCGCTGTGGGCCGGTGTGCCGACGGCGGCTCCGCTGCCGCCGGTACAGCTCCAGCCGTCCAGGCCGGACTCGAAGCCGCCGTTGCGTGCCAGGTCGACGTCGGCGGCTGCGGCGGACGGAGCGAGGGCGGTCAGACCGCCGGCGGCGAGCAGGGCCGCCGCGAAGGCGGCCACGACTCCGGTAAATCGGGCGGGGGGTCCCGTGCGTTCCACAACGGCCTCCGTGCATGGGGGAATTGAGCGCGGCCGCCACAACATGGTCCAGACCAATCGGGTTGTCAAGACCTCTGACAGTCCCGGGCCGCCCGACCGGTCGACCGCGTACACCGTTCCCGCCGCTCGCCCGGTCGGTGTCAGTCCCCGCCGCTCCCGGCCTGCCCGGCCGCCGCCTCGTGCATCGCGAGTTCCAGAAGTGTCGCGTCGGTGAGGTTTCCCGAGCCGTCCGGCGGGATCAGCCAGCGCACCCCGCCGTTGGATGCCCGGCCCGGATGCGGCACGACGATCCAGGTTCCCTGCCCCACTCCCCGCACACCGGTGCCGACCCAGCGGACGACGGTGCCCGGCGGCACGAAGAAGCCCATGCGGGAATTGCCGAAGTCGGAGAGAACGGGACCGGGCCTGTCGATGAGGCGGGTCAGTGCGTCGAGGGTGGGATAGCCCAGCTCCCCCGGAAGAATCAGCACGTCCCAGCGTCGGCCGGCGGGAAGGAGCGCGATCCCGCGGGGATTGCGCTCCCATTCCCACCTGCAGGCGTCCGGATCTGGCGCCACCGATACGAGCCACTCGACTGCTGCTTTGGCCCCCGCGCCAGCCATGACCGGCCTCCATTTCCGTGTGCACCGGCCATGCATTGCCGGTGTGTTCACACGGGAGAGAGAGGTGGAGCCGGTCGATTACGCGGGTTCGGGCAATGAATTTACGGGGACCCGGCCGGTCACCCCCCGGAGGTGACCGGCCGGTCGGACTCAGCTGTCGAAGCCGAGCCCCAGCCGGTCCATCGTCCGCAGCCAGAGATTGCGGTGGCCGCCGTTGCTGTCGGCCCTGGCCAGGGACCTCTTGGTGAGCTCGATCCCGGCCCAGGCGAAGGGCTCCGGCGGGAACGGCATCGGCTTGCTGCGGACCATTTCCAGCGTGGTCCGTTCGTTCTGTTCACCCGCCAGCAGATCGAGCATCACATCGGCCCCGAAACGGGTGGCGCCGACGCCGAGTCCGGTGAATCCGGCGGCATAGGCGACCCGGCCCTGATGGGCCGTGCCGAAGAACGCGGAAAAGCGCGAACAGGTATCGATCGCCCCGCCCCAGGCATGGCTGAAACGAACCCCGGCCAACTGCGGGAAACAGTCGAAGAACTGGCCCGCGAGCTTGAGGAAGGTCTCCGGACGCTGATCGAGATCGGCGCTCAGCCGGCCGCCGTACGGATAGATCGCGTCATAGCCGCCCCACAGGATCCGGTTGTCGGCCGACAGCCGGAAGTAATGGAACTGATTGGCGCTGTCGCCCAGGCCCTGCCGGTTCCTCCAGCCGATGGAGGCCAGCTGGTCCGCGGTGAGCGGCTCGGTCATCAGCGCGTAGTCGTAGACCGGCACCGTGTACGGGCGCACCCGCTTGACCAGCGACGGGAAGATGTTCGTACCGAGTGCGACCCGGCGTGCGAAGACCCTTCCGTACGGGGTGCGGACCGCCATTCCCGTGGTGGACCTGGCGAGTTCGAGACCCCGGGTGTGCTCGTACATCCGCACCCCGAGTTCGAGGCAGGCCCGCTTCAGGCCCCAGGCCAGCTTGGCGGGGTGCAGCATGGCGACGCCCCGCCGGTCCCAGAGACCGCCCAGGAATGTCGGTGAGTCGACTTCGGCGCGCAGCGCGTCCCGGTCCAGGAATTCCGTCCCGGTGAAGCCGAGCTTCTCGGCCTCCTGGTGCCATTCGCGGAGCTCTTCGAGCTGGTGGGGCTCGGTGGCGACGTCGATCTCGCCGGTCCGCTCGAATTCGCAGTCGATCGAGTAACGGGCGACGGCGGCCTCGATGGCGTCGAGGTTGCGCTCTCCGAGCTCCTCCAGCCTGTGGATCTCGTCCGGCCAGCGCTCCAGGCCGTTGGGCAGGCCGTGGGTGAGGGAGGCGGCGCAGAATCCGCCGTTGCGGCCGGAGGCGGCCCAGCCCACCTCGTGCCCCTCGATCAGTACGACGTCCCGTTCCGGGTCGCGTTCCTTGGCGATCAGCGCGGTCCACAGTCCGCTGTAGCCGCCGCCGACGACGAGCAGATCGCAGTGCTCGTCGCCGGTGAGCGCGGGCAGCGCCTCGGGCTTGCCCGGGTCGTCCAGCCAGAACGAGACGGGCTTCGCGTCGGAGAGTGATTGTGCAGCAGTACGCATGGCAGCTGGGGCCATGGTTTCCAACTCCTTCAGGGCTTTCTATCGTGCGCTGTTCTTGCGCCGGTTCGCGATCAGCTGGCCGACGACGACCACCATGACAGCGATGATGAACATCGCCGTTCCGATGACGTTGATCTGCACGGGCGTGCCGCGCTGTGCCGATCCCCAGACGAACATGGGGAAGGTCACGGTGGAGCCCGCGTTGAAATTGGTGATGATGAAATCGTCGAAGGAGAGCGCGAAGGCGAGCAGCGCTCCCGCCGCGATTCCGGGGGCGGCGATCGGCAGCGTCACCCGCAGGAAGGTCTGCACGGGTCCGGCGTACAGATCGCGGGCCGCCTCCTCCAGCCTCGGGTCCATCGACATCACGCGCGCCTTCACGGCCGTCACGACGAAGCTCAGGCAGAACATGATGTGCGCGATCAGGATCGTCCAGAAGCCCAGCTGCGCACCCATGTTGAGGAAGAGCGTGAGCAGCGAGGCGGCCATGACGACCTCGGGCATCGCCATCGGCAGGAAGATCAGCGAGTTGATCGCGCCGCGCGCCCGGAAGCGGTAGCGGACCAGCGCGAAGGAGATCATCGTGCCGAGGACGGTCGCGCCGACGGTGGCCCAGACGGCGATCTGGAGGGACAGCGAGAGCGAGCCGCACATGTCGGCGACGCCGCAGGGGTCCTTCCAGGCGTCCAGGGAGAAGCGCTGCCAGGAGTAGTTGAAGCGCCCGTTCGGCTTGTTGAACGAGAACACCATGACGACGACGTTCGGCAGGATCATGTACGCGAGGGTCAGCAGACCTGCGATGACGATCAGATTCCGGCGAATCCAGCGCAGTACGGGCATCAGACCAGGTCCTCCGTCCCGGAGCGGCGGATGTAGACGGTGACCATGATCAGGACGACCGCCATGAGGATGAAGGAGAGCGCGGCCGCCGTCGGATAGTCCAGGACGCGCAGGAACTGGGTCTGGATGACGCTGCCGACCATCTTCGTGTCGGTGGAGCCCAGCAGTTCCGCGTTGACGTAGTCACCGCTGGCCGGGATGAAGGTGAGCAGGGTTCCGGAGACGACGCCCGGCATGGAGAGCGGGAAGGTCACCTTGCGGAAGGTGGTGGCGGGGGTGGCGTACAGATCGCCGGCCGCCTCGTGCAGCCTGCCGTCGATCCGCTCCAGCGAGGTGTAGAGCGGCAGGATCATGAACGGCAGGAAGTTGTACGTGAGGCCGCAGACCACCGCCATCGGCGTGGCCAGCACCCGGTTGGACTCGGTCCAGCCGAGCCAGCTGGTGACGTCCAGGACGTGCAGGGTGTTCAGTACGTCGACGACCGCGCCGCCGTCCGCGAGGATCGTCTTCCAGGCGAGCGTGCGGATCAGGAAGCTGGTGAAGAACGGCGCGATGACCAGCACCAGGACGACGTTGCGCCAGCGTCCGGCCTTGAACGCGATGAGGTAGGCGAGCGGGTAGCCGAGCAGCAGGCACAGGATGGTGGCGGTGCCGGCGTACAGCAGGGACCGGATGAACTGCGGGTAGTAGTCGGTCAGCGCGTCCCAGTAGGTCTGGAAGTGCCAGGTGACCTCGAAGCCCTTCTCCAGGGATCCGGTCTGTACGGAGGTCGACGCCTGGTAGACCAGCGGCAGCGCGAAGAAGACGAGCAGCCACAGGATGCCGGGGAGCAGCAGCCAGTAGGGCACGAGGCGCTTGCGGGTGGAGGCCTTGCGAACCTTGAGCTCCGCCGTGACGGGCGCCGGTGGCGCCTCCTTGGTGACGGTCACGCCGCGTCCTCCACCGTCTCCACACCGGCGTCGATGTCCTGGGCGGCGTCCAGGCCGAAGGTGTGCGCCGGGTTCCAGTGCAGCACGACCTCGGCGCCGGGGGTGAGCCGGGCGTCGCGCTCGATGTTCTGCTCGTAGACCTGGAGCGCCTTGCCCGCCGGGCTCTCCACCACGTACTGCGTGGACACCCCGATGAAGCTGGAGTCGACGATCCGGCCGGTGACCCGGTTGCGGCCGTCGGCTATCGCGTCCGCGTCGTCGGCGTGCGCGAGCGAGATCTTCTCCGGGCGAACGCCGAGCAGCAGCTTGCCGCCGTCGGCGGTCGGGGCCGAACATCGCTCGGTGGGCAGCCGCAGCCTGCCGCCGCCGGCCGCCACGACGATGTCCGTGCCCGCGGAGACGATCTCGCCCTCGATGAGGTTGGACGTGCCGAGGAAGTTGGCGACGAACGTCGTCCTCGGATTCTCGTACAGATCGGCGGGGGCACCGAGCTGCTCGACCCGGCCGCCGTTCATCACCGCGACGGTGTCGGCCATGGTCATGGCCTCCTCCTGGTCGTGGGTGACGTGGATGAAGGTGATGCCGACCTCGGTCTGGATGCGCTTGAGCTCCAGCTGCATCTGGCGGCGCAGCTTGAGGTCGAGGGCGCCGAGCGGTTCGTCGAGCAGGAGCACCTGCGGGTGGTTGATCAGGGCGCGGGCGACGGCGACGCGCTGCTGCTGGCCGCCGGAGAGCTGGTGCGGCTTGCGCTTGGCGAAGTCGCCGAGCTGGACCAGCTCCAGCATCTCGTCGACCTGCTTCTTCACCGATTTGATGCCGCGCCGGCGCAGACCGAAGGCGACGTTCTCGGTGATGTCGAGGTGCGGGAAGAGCGCGTAGCTCTGGAAGACCGTGTTGACGGGCCGTTTGTACGGGGGAAGCCCGGTGATGTCCCGGCCGCCGAGCGAGACCGTGCCGGTGGTGGCCTCCTCCAGGCCCGCGATCATCCGCAGGGTGGTGGTCTTGCCGCAGCCGGACGCGCCGAGCAGCGCGAAGAAGGAGCCCTGCGGGACGGTCAGATCGAGCGGCTTGACGGCTGCGAAGGAGCCGTACGTCTTGCTGATCCCGGTGAGGCGGACGTCGCCGCCTGTCTGCTGCTGTGTCATGGATCGCGGTCCCGGTGGTGTCAGAGGGAGATCAGGGGGAGATCGGGGGGATCGGGTGGGGCGGGGAAGGCGCGGCGGTCAGGCGCCGATGAGCTTGGCGAACTTCTCTTCGTACGCCGTCTCTTCCTTGCTGGTCAGGGAGCGGAAGGCATGCGACCGGGACGCCATCTCCTTGTCCGGGAGGATCAGGACGTTGTCGGCCATCGCCTGATCGATCTTCGCCAGCTCGTCGCGGACCCCGTCGACCGGGCAGACGAAGTTGATGTACGCGGCGAGCTTCGCGGCGACCGACGGCTCGTAGTAGTAGTCGATGAGCTTCTCGGCGTTGGTCTTGTGCCGGGCCTTCACCGGGACCAGCAGGTTGTCGCTGGATATGACGTAACCCGCGGCCGGAATCGCGTACTTGATGTCCGGGTTCCCGGCCTGGAGCTGGATGACGTCGCCGGCCCAGCCGACGCAGGCGGCGATGTCGCCCTTGTCGAGGTCCGCGGTGTAGTCGTTGCCGGTGAAACGGCGGATCTGGTTCTTGTCGACGCCCTTCTGGAGCCGGCCGATCGCGGCGTCGTAGTCGGCGTCGGTGAAGTTGCCGGGGTCCTTGCCCATGTCGAGCAGGGTCATGCCGACGGAGTCGCGCATCTCCGAGAGGAAACTGACCCGGCCCTTGAGCTTCGGGTCGTCGAGCAGCTGGCTGACGGAGTCGACCTTGCGGCCGCCGGTCGCCTTGGAGTTGTAGGCGATGATGGCGGGGATGCCCGCCCAGGGGTACGAGTAGGCACGGCCCGGGTCCCAGTCCGGGGAGCGGAACTGGGCCGAGAGGTTGGCGTAGGCGTGCGGCAGGTGCGAAGGGTCGAGCTTCTGCGCCCAGCCGAGGCGGACGACGCGGGCGGCCAGCCAGTCGGTGACGCAGATGATGTCGCGGCCGGTGTCCTGGCCGGCCGCGAGCTGCGGCTTGATCTTGCCGAAGAACTCGACGTTGTCGTTGATGTCCTCGGTGTACTTGACCTTGATCCCGGTGCGCTCGGTGAACGCCTCCAGGGTGGGCCGGTGCTTGCCGTCGTCGGTGACGTCCATGTACTCGGTCCAGTTGGAGAAGTTGATCTGCTTCTCCTCGGCCGAGTGGTCGTCGGAGGCCGCGGCGGCGTCCCCTTCCCGCTTGGCGGGCGGGATGCCGCAGGCGCTCAGCGTGCCCAGCCCGCCGATCGCCAGCGCCCCCATGCCGGAGGCGCGGATCAGCGATCGGCGGGTCAGAGCGCCCCGGCCGCTGGTGAGACTGCGTCGCATCGCGGCGAGTTGGGCCGCGGAGAGGCGCTCCGGCTCGTACTGCTCCATGCGCGTTGCCCTTTCGGGTGTGGGTGGCCGGGGGTCGGCCGGGTTATCGGTCCCCGAAGATCGTGCGGTGCCAGTCCTTCCGGGCGACCGCGGTGTTGTCGTACATGACGTGCTTGACCTGCGTGTACTCCTCGAAGGAGTACGAGGACATGTCCTTGCCGAAGCCACTGGCCTTGTATCCGCCGTGCGGCATCTCGCTGATGATCGGGATGTGGTCGTTGACCCAGACACAGCCCGCCTTGATCTCGCGGGTGGCGCGGTTGGCGCGGTACAGGTCGCGGCTCCAGGCGGAGGCGGCGAGTCCGTACGGGGTGTCGTTGGCAAGGCGGATGCCCTCGTCGTCGGTGTCGAAGGGCAGCACCACCAGGACCGGGCCGAAGATCTCCGACTGGACGATCTCGCTGTCCTGGGCGGCTCCGGCGACCAGGGTCGGCCGGTAGTAGGCGCCGGCCGCCAGTTCGCCGCCGGGTGCCTCGCCACCGGTGACGACGGTGGCGTACGCGCGGGCGCGCTCGACGAATCCGGCGACCCGGTCCCGCTGGGCATGGCTGATCAGCGGGCCGAGGTCGGTCGACGGGTCGAAGGGGTCGCCGAGCCGGACGGTCTCCATGAGCGCGGCGACACCCCGCACGAAGGCGTCGTACAGCGGGCGCTGGATGTAGGCGCGGGTGGCCGCGGTGCAGTCCTGGCCGGTGTTGATGAGCGCTCCGGCGACCGCGCCGTTGACCGCGGCCTCGAGGTCGGCGTCGTCGAAGACCACGAAGGGGGCCTTGCCGCCGAGTTCGAGGTGGAGGCGCTTGACGGTGGAGGTGGCGATCTCCGCGACCCGCTTGCCGACCGCGGTGGAGCCGGTGAAGGAGGTCATGACCACGTCCGGGTGGCCGACGAGGTGCTCCCCGGCATCCTTGCCCGCGCCGGTGACGATGTTGATCACACCGTCGGGGATGCCCGCCTCGGTGGCCGCCTGGGCGAACATCAGCGAGGTCAGCGGGGTGATCTCGGCGGGCTTGAGGACGATGGTGTTGCCGGCGGCGACGGCCGGGAGGATCTTCCAGGCGGCCATCTGGAGCGGGTAGTTCCAGGGCGCGATGGAGCCGACGACGCCGATCGCCTCACGGCGTACGTACGAGGTGTGGTCGCCGTCGTACTCGGCGGCCGACTTGCCCTCCAGGTGGCGGGCGGCGCCGGCGAAGAAGGCGGTGTTGTCCACGGTGCCGGGCACGTCGAACTCGGTGGAGAGCTTGATCGGCTTTCCGCACTGGAGGGACTCCACGTACGCGAAGTCGTCGGCCTGCTCGGCGAGGACGGCGGCGAAGCGGTGCATCGCCTCGGACCGCTCGGCGGGCGTCGCGCCCGCCCAGCCGGGGAAAGCGTCGCGGGCGGCTGCCACGGCGGCGTCCACGTCGGCGGTGCCCGCCAGCTCGTAGCTGTAGACGGTCTCGCCCGTCGCCGGGTTCACCACGTCGTGGTGACGCCCCGATGTTCCGGACCGCAGCTTTCCGCCGATGTACTGTGCGCCGTCCGCGAAGCGGTCCCGCACCTGGATGCCGTTGCCCATGACGATCTCCTCCGCCGCGTGCCCCGGAGTGCGGGAGCGGCGTAGCCTCTGCTCGATTTGAGTGCCGATCCTGGCAGAGGGGATCAACCCCAACAAGTGATTCCGTTGTTGCCTTTTGGTTACGCGACGGAATCTGTCGACCATGTGTCGCGTCGGTGCGGAATTCCCCGTACGTAGTGTCAGTGGCGGATGCCAGAATCGCATGTCATGGAACACATGGACGATCTCCTCGCGCGGACCGCGCGCGGCGAGAAGGTGAAGTATCTGCACTTCTGGGGGCACCGTCCCCGGCCCGACGGCCGCATCGGTTCGAGCTGCCTCAGTCAGTGGTGGCCGTCGCCCTTCACGGTCGACGGCGTGAGGTACGCGTCGGCCGAGCACTGGATGATGGCCGCCAAGGCCCGCCTGTTCGACGACGCGGAGTCGGAGGCCGCGGCGGTGGCGGCGAAGAGCCCGGCGGCGGCGAAGAAGGTGGGCCGACTGGTCCGCGGTTTCGACGACGCGGTGTGGGAACGCAAGCGGTTCGCGCTGGTGGTGGCCGGCAGCGTGCACAAGTTCGCCGGCGATCCGGAGCTGCGGGAGTTCCTGCTGAACACCGGCGACCGAGTGCTGGTCGAGGCGAGCCCCATGGACCGGGTCTGGGGCATCGGGCTGGCGGCGGACGACCCGCGGGCGGAGAACGCGGCGAGTTGGCGGGGGCTGAATCTGCTGGGGTTCGCGCTGATGGACGCGCGGGCGGAGCTGCGCGCGTCATGAGGCGGCCCGGACGCCCGATGGCCCGGCGGGACGGGGATCTGCCCCCCCCGGGCCATCGACAGGAACTGCGGCGCCGGTGCCGCGGGGGTTCCGGCACCGGCGCCCGAGACTTGCTATCGGTTGACGTCGACGACCAGGGACGTGGAGTACGGGTCGTCGTTGTAGCCGCTGTCCTCGAATTCACTGGCGTGGGTGGCGAACAGCCAGATGAAGAAGCTGATGATCGCCACACCGAAAACGATGCCGATGGATCCCATGATGATCCCGGCGAGCGCCTGGCCGCTGTTGGTCGCCTCACCGCGCTGCACCCGCTTGCGGCCCAGGATGCCGAAGATCAGGGCCAGTGCGCCCAGGATCAGGCTGGGTATCCCGTAGATGCAGAACATGCAGATGGCCAGGATGCCGAGCACCATGGCCGCGGTGCCCATGCCGTTGGAGGGCGGCGGGCCGCCCCAGGGCGCCTGGTTGTAGCCGGGGTATCCCGGGTAGCCGCCGTACTGCGGGGCCGGTGCGGCCGGGTAGCCGTATTGTCCCGCGACCGGCGGGACCTGCTGGCCCGGTCCGTTCGGTCCGACCGGCGGCGGCGGTACCTCCCCGGGACCGGGGCCAGGACCGAATCCGGCTCCGGGCACCGGCCCGGTCTGCGCCGACGAACCGAATCCCGCCGGCGGTGCGTCGGCCTGAGCGGGCCCCTCCCCGACACCCGGCATCGAGGTGACCGTGGGCTGATTGTGCACAGCGGGCGGGCGAGGATCGCCGGCCGGCTTCTCCAGCGGCACCTTGCTGTCCGGCGGAGCCCACGGATCGCGCGGCGCGGCCCCGCCCGCGGGCTGCTCTGTGTTGTCTGGCATGTGCCTCCCCCATCGTGATCCCGTCATGCTACGGCCCCTCTGCCCACTGGCGGACCCGGCCTACGATGATGCCCGTCCCCTGCCCGGCCGACCGCGCCCGGCACCGAACCGTTCCACGCCCCGGAGAGTCCGATGACCGATCTGCACCCCTTCATCGCGGGGCTGCCCAAGGCCGAACTGCATGTCCACCATGTCGGTTCCGCGTCGCCCCGTATCGTCGCCGAGCTGGCCGCGCACCACCCCGACTCCAAGGTCCCCACCGACCCCGAGGCGCTCGCCGACTACTTCACCTTCACGGACTTCGGGCACTTCATCGAGGTGTATCTCTCCGTCGTGGACCTGATCCGCACACCGGAGGACGTCCGCCTGCTGACCTTCGAGGTCGCCCGCGACATGGCGCGGCAGAACATCCGTTACGCGGAGCTGACGGTGACCCCGTTCTCCTCGACCCGGCGCGGCATCCCGGAGCAGGCCTTCATGGAGGCCATAGAGGACGCCCGCAAGGCCGCGGAGGCGGAGCTCGGTGTCGTGCTGCGCTGGTGCTTCGACATTCCCGGCGAGGCCGGGCTCGAAGCGGCCGAGGAGACCGCCCGGCTCGCCGTGGACCTGCGGCCCGAGGGGCTCGTCTCCTTCGGTCTCGGCGGTCCGGAGATCGGCGTGGAACGCCCGCAGTTCAAGCCCTACTTCGACCGGGCCATCGCCGCGGGCCTGCACTCCGTGCCGCACGCCGGGGAGACCACCGGGCCGCAGACCGTCTGGGACGCCCTGACCCATCTGCAGGCCGAGCGCATCGGTCACGGCACCAGCTCCGTCCAGGACCCGAAGCTGCTGGCCCACCTCGCCGAGCACCGCATCGCGCTGGAGGTCTGCCCGACCTCGAACATCGCGACCCGGGTGGTGGCGGACATCGAGCAGCACCCGGTCAAGGAGATGGTGGAGGCGGGCGTACTGGTCACCATCAACAGCGACGACCCGCCGATGTTCGGCACGGACCTCAACAACGAGTACGGAGTGGCCGCCCGTCTCCTCGGTCTGGACGAGCGGGGTCTCGCCGCACTCGCGAAGAACGCGGTCGAGGCGTCGTACCTCGACACGGCCGGCAAGCGGAGGCTGGCCGCCGAGATCGACACGTACACGACGAACTGGCTGGAGCGCGCGGGCCGGTGACCTCGGTGGTCACAATGACCCCATGGTCACCTCAGTCACCGCCGTGGCCCACCGCGGCGATCCCTACCGTGTCCGCGAGAACACGCTCCCCTCGATCCGCTCCGCCCTCGGACGAGGGGCGGACGCGGTCGAGATCGATGTACGGGTCACCCGCGACGGCGTACCGGTCCTGCTGCACGACGCCACGCTGAAGCGGCTGTGGGGCCACGAGGTGCGGCTCGACCGGCTGACCCACGAGGAGCTCACCGAGCTGACCCGGGGCGGTGTGCCCACCCTGCGCGACGCGCTGCTCGCCGCCGGGGCGCACCGCGTCATGGTCGATCTGCCGGGCTCCACCGACGGCTCCGTCAAGAAGATCGTCGGCGTGGTGCGCGAGTGCGGGGCCGGCGAGCGGGCGTACTACTGCGCCGGTCCCGACGCCATGCTCCGGGTGCGGGCCGCCGACCCGAACGCCGAGATCGCCATGACCTGGACGACCCTCGCGCCGCCGCGCGCCACGCTGCTCGACGCGGTGCGGCCGCGCTGGCTGAACTACCGGTTCGGCCTGGTGGACCGGGAACTGACGGACCGGCTGCACCGGGACGGGCTGCTGGTCTCCGCCTGGACGGCCGACACCAGGCGGACCATGCGCCGCCTCGTCCGGCACGGCGTCGACTCGATCACCAGCAACCGGGTCGACGTCCTGCACGGCGTCATCGCCAACTCCCCGGCGGACGGCTCTCCTTGACCGGTCCGGCATCATGGGCCTGCCCCATCGTCCGTGATGCCGGGCCCGGAGCAAGAGGAGCAGCGACGTGACCGATCCCCGCACCACCCCCCTTCCCGACCGGGTCCGTTCCGACGTCGCCCACAACGCGCGGGTCTGGAACCACTGGCTCGGCGGCACCGACAACTACCCGGTGGACCGTGCGGTCGGCGACCGGGTCACCGGCATGTACCCGAGCATCGGCGAAGTGGCGCGCGCCGACCGGGCGTTCCTGGGGCGTGCGGTGGGGTATCTGGCCGGCGAGGCGGGGATCAGGCAGTTCCTGGACATCGGCTCCGGTCTGCCGACCGCGGACAACACCCACGAGGTCGCCCGGCGCACCGCGCCCGACTGCCGTGTCGTGTACGTCGACAACGACCCGGCCGTGCTGGCGCACGCCCGCGCACTGCTCGCCGGCTCGCCGCAGGGCGCGATCGAGTACGTCGACGCGGACGCCCGCGACCCGGAGCGGATCCTGCGGGCCGCGCGGCCGACCCTCGACCTGGAGCGGCCGGTCGCGGTCCTGCTCCTGGGCATCCTGAACTTCGTCCTCGACACGGAAGTGGCCCGCCGCATCGTGCGCACGCTGATGGACGCGGTGCCGTCCGGCAGCCATCTGGTGCTCACCCACCCCACCCTGGAGCTGGGCGGCGAGGGCAACGAGGCGGCGATGCGGTTCTGGAACGAGAACGCCACGCCGCCGATCACCGCCCGCGGCCGCGCCGAGTTCGCCGCCTTCCTGGCGGGGCTCGACCTGGTGGAGCCGGGCATCGTGTCGTGCGCGCGCTGGCGCGCCGAGCCCGGTGCGGCACAGGTCGCCCAGTTCGGCGCGGTGGCGCGGAAGCCCTGACGGCGCCGGTCCGATGCGGATACGAGACATCCTGGCGAGAGTCCCGGGACACGCCCTGGCGGCCGGCCCCCGCGGCGTCGACCTGCTCATCACTCTGCTGGTCCAGGCCGCCATGACCATACCGTTCGTCGTCCCGCGCGCGCCGGAGCTGCCGGACGCGACGTGGACGGCGTACGGGCTGGCCACCCTGATGGTGCTGCCGCTGGTGGCCCGCCGCCGGGCGCCGGTCGTGATCCTCATCGCGGTGCTGGCAGCCGGCGCCCTGTACAAGTTCACCGTCGACGGGCCGGGCCAGCCGCTCCCGTACACCGGCCTGGTGGCGTTCTACACGGTGGCCGAACTCTCCTCGCCGCCGAAGCGGATCGGGATCGCGGTGCTCACGGCGCTGGCGGTGCTGATCTCGGTCGGACTGGGCAGCGACGACATGCGGGAGCTGCTCTTCTCCCTGTTCGTGTTCGCGGCGGCCTACGCCTTCGGCCGGCTCACGGTGACGCGCAAGGCCTATCTGCGCGCGGTGGAGGACCGGGCCCGTCAGCTGGAGCTGACGCACCGGATCGAGGCCGAACAGGCCGCGGCCCGCGAACGGGCCCGGATCGCCCGGGAGATGCACGACATCCTGTCCCATGCGGTGAGCCTGATGATCGTGCAGGCGGAGGCCGGCCCGGTGGCGGTCCGCACGGCGCCGGAGCGTGCCGAGGCGGCCTTCGACGCGATCTCGGAGACGGGCCGGGACGCGATGGTCCAGTTGCGCCGGATGCTCGGTGTGCTGCGCGAGAACGAGGGCTCGCCGGACGCGCCGCGGGAGCCCCAGCCCGCGCTGGCCGAACTGCCCGGTCTCGTGGAGCGGGTGCGCGGCAGCGGTCCGGCGGTCTCGTACGAGGTCACGGGCCGTCCCCGCCCGCCGGGCCTGGCGGTCGAGGCGACCGTCTACCGGATCGTGCAGGAGGCCCTGACGAACGTGGTCAGGCACGCGGACGCGGCCACGGTCCGTGTCCGGCTGGATCACGGCCCCGAGGCACTGACCCTCACCGTCACCGATGACGGACGGGGCCCCGGCGGCGGCTCCGGGCTGGGGCTGGTCGGCATCCGGGAACGTGCCGCCGCGCACGGTGGCACGGTCCGCACCGGCGCCGGTCCGGGCGGCCGGGGGTTCCGGGTCCGGGTGACGATTCCGCGGACGCGGCCGGAGCCGGGGACGGGGACGCGGCAGGAGCGGGAGACGGAGCAACAGACAGGAGCGGGAAGTTGACGATCCGTGTGGTGGTGGCCGATGACCAGGAGCTGGTGCGCAGCGGCTTCGCGATGATCCTGGACGCGCAGCCCGACATCGAGGTGGTGGCCGAGGCGGGCGACGGCCGGGCGGCGGTCGAAGCGGTACGGCGGCTGGCGCCCGAGGTGGCGCTGCTCGACATCCGGATGCCCGGCACGGACGGCATCGATGCCTGCCGCACCATCAGCGCCGAGACCGGCTGCCGGACGGTCATGCTGACCACCTTCGACTCCGACGAGTACGTCTACGAGGCGCTGCACGCGGGCGCGAGCGGTTTCCTGCTCAAGGACGTCCGCCGCGACGACCTGGTGCACGCGGTACGGGTGGTGGCGGCCGGGGACTCGTTGCTGGCTCCTTCGGTGGCGCGCCGGCTGATCGCCGAGTACACCTCGCGCCCGCCCGCCACGGCCGTGGCACCGTCGGCGCGCCTGGACGTACTGACCGCCCGGGAGCACGAGACGCTGCTGCACCTGGCCCGCGGGCTGTCGAACGCGGAGATCGCGGCGGCGCTGGTCGTCAGCGAGCACACGGTGAAGACCCATGTCGGCAATGTGCTGTCCAAGCTGGGTCTGCGCGACCGGATCCAGGCGGTGATCTGTGCGTACGAGTGCGGCGTCGTCACTCCCTCTCCGGAGGGAGGGCCGGCCTCCGGCTCCCCCGCGCAGGGGAGGAAGCCTCCCTCCGAGAAACCCCCGGCCGGGGGATCCGACCGGGCGCGCTGATCAACAGGATGGAGTCCGTCAGCAGTTGAGGATTCCACGCCCGGGAGGCACCGGACATGAACACCCGCACGTCCCGCATCGTCGTCGCAGCAGCACTGGTCCTCGGCATCGCCGCGGGCCCCGCCGCACCGGCCCTGGCGGCGGCCGGTACCCCGGCGGCCACGGGCCACGCCGCGCAGAAGGAGCCCGCCCGGGAGGCTCCGGACGCCGGGGCGCTGCGGGCCGCGATCCAAGGGCTCCCGAAGGACGACGCCACGGCCGCGCTGGTGCGGGTCTCGGGCACCGGGGGCGGCTGGCGGGGCAGCGCCGGCGTCCACGACCTGGCCTCCGGGCAGCCGGCGGACCCGGACGGCCGCTTCCGGGCCGGTTCGGTCACCAAGGTCTTCACGGCGGCCGTCGTGCTGCAACTGGCCGGGGAGGGCAGGCTCGGCCTGGACCGTCCGGCCCGGCACTATCTGCCGGACCTGATCCCGGCGTCGTACGGGAAGGTCACGGTGCGCCAGCTGCTGAACCACACGAACGGCATCCCGTCCGTCGGCTCGGGCGGCGACACCCTGGAGGAGTGGTACGCGCACCGCTTCGACCTGCACGACGCGGCGGAGACCGTACGCGAGGCCACCGCGCACCGGCCGGACTTCGCGCCCGGCACCCAGCAGCACTACGCAAACATCGGGTACACCGTGGCCGGCCTGCTGATCGAGCGGGTCACGGGTGACACGTACGCCTCGCAGGTCTCCCACCGCATCCTGGAGCCCCTGCGCCTGAAGGACACGTATTTCCCCGGCACCGACCCGACGATCCGCGGGCCGCACAACCACGGCTACCAGCTCTTCGGCACGGCCGGTGAACTGCGCGATGTGACGGTGTGGGGGGCGACGGACGCCTGGGCGGCGGGGGACCTGATCTCGACCACCGCCGATCTGGAGCGTTTCACCCGGGCGCTGTTCAGCGGGCAGGTGGTGCGCGGACCGCTGCTCCAGGAGATGTTCACGCTGCCCGGCGCATCGGTGCGCGAGTACGGCACTGGCAAGCCTGCCGCGTTCAGCGCGGGTCTCTCGGTGATGAGACTGGGCGGACGCGAGGTCTGGGGCAAGACGGGTGGCCGCTGGGGCTACAACACGGCCGTCGCGGCCACCCGTGATCTCTCCCGGACCCTCGTCTACAGCGTCAACGCGACGGACGCGAAGGGGGAGGACATCAATCCCACGGCGATGAACATAGTGGTGGCTGCCTTCGGCGCCCCGTCGGCCGAGTGACTCAGACCGCCGGAGCGGTCGTCGGAGCGGGCTCCGGAAGCGGGGTCCGCTCCATGGCCTCCAGCCGCTTGATCATGCGGCGCACGACGAGCAGCGGGATCACCCCGAAGACGCCGAACGACATGTCGATGACGGACCACCAGAAAGGGATGCCACGGATGGGCCCGCAGATCAGCGCGAGCGGGATGATCCCGGCGCAGGCGATCATGCCGAACTCGATGACCCAGATATTGCGGACCGGGTCGCGGTAGGGGCCGTAGAAGGCGACCGCGATGACGAGATGAGCGAAGGCCAGCCAGTCGGTGCCGTACAGCACGAAGGGGTATTTCGCGTCGGCCTCGTCGAGGCCGGTGCGGACCTTGGTGATCCACTCCATCAGTGCCGGGAAGTGCTCCGGCACGGGAGAGGCCGAGGACCTCAACAGATCCTCGGCCCAGTGGAGTTCATGGACGAGCGGGAAGGCGGTCAGCCCGCTCAGGACCAGACAGACGATAAAGACGGCCAACCACACGCGTATGCGCCTCAGCAGGGCTCTTCGCTCGCTCATGTCCGCAGCGTACGCCCGCGCTTACCGGCCCTTTACGCCACCCCTGGTATGGCTCACAGCCCGACGATGGAGTTCCATTTCTTCGCGAACTCGGTGCGTTCCTCGGACGTGATGTCGCGGGCGATCGCGAGCCGCTTGCGCATCGCGTCGTCGGGGAAGATCAGCGGGTCCTCGGCGAGTGCGGCGGTCTCCTCGTCCTTGGCGGAGGCCAGCACCTCGCGGGCGGCCGGAACGGGGCAGACGTAGTTGACCCAGGTCGCCAGTTCGGCGGCGACCTCCGGCTCGTAGTAGTAGTCGATGAGCTTCTCCGCGTTGCGCTTGTGGCGCGCGAGGTTGGGGATCATCAGCGATTCCGACCAGAGCTCGGCCCCCTCCTCGGGAACGACGAACTCGATCTCCGGGTTGTCGGCCTGGAGCTGGATGACGTCGCCGGAGTAGGCCTGGCAGGCGAGCACATCACCGGTCGACAGGTCCTTGATGTAGTCGTTGCCGGTGAAGCGGCGGATGTGCCTCTTCCTCACCAGCTTCTCGACCTGGTCGCACATCTGGTAGAAGTCGTCCCGCTGCCAGCGGGTGATGTCGACGCCGTTGCCCTGCATCAGCAGGGCGAAGGACTCGTCGAGCCCGGACAGCAGCGTCACCTTGCCGCGCAGGTCGTCCGCCCACAGATCGCTCAGGTGCTTGATCTCGCGGCCGAGCCTCTTGCGGTTGTACGCGATGCCGGTGATCCCGGACTGCCAGGGGACGCTGTGCATCCGGCCCTTGTCGAAGGCGGGCGACCGCAGTTGCGGGTCCAGGTACTTGGCGACGTTCGGCTGCTTCGCCCGGTCCATCTCCTGCACCCAGCCCAGCCGGACGAACCGGGCGGACATCCAGTCGCTGATGACGATGAGGTCGCGCCCGGTCTCCTGGTGGTTCATCAGCGCCGGGCTGATCTTCCCGAAGAACTCGTCGTTGTCGTTGATCTCCTCGGTGTACGTGACGGAGATCCCGGTCCGCCTGCCGAAGGCGTCGAGAGTGGGCCGCTTCGACTCGTTCTTGTCGTCGGTGTCGATGTAGAGGGGCCAGTTCGCGAAGTGCAGGGTGTGGTCGCTCGCCGAGGTGTCTCGTCCGGCGCGGTCACCGGGCTCCACATAGGCGGCGGGCACTCCGCAGCCGGCCAGCGTGACACCGGCCGCCGTGGCTCCGAGGGCGCGCAGCAGGGACCGGCGGGACATGGGGTTCTTCGGGGTTGCTCGCACCTGCGCAGGATGCCGGTCGGCCGGCGGGGCGGGCAATGGACCAACCGTCCAGCGGCACGCGCTCCGTCCGCACACCCTGTCGATGCCGGGGAACGGATCGACGCCGCGGAACGGCGACGGCCCCGGGCGGGCGCCCGGGGCCGTGACCTGCCTGCTGACGGGGTATCAGCCGTCGAGCGAGGTCATGACGTGCTTGATGCGGGTGTAGTCCTCGAAGCCGTACGCGGAGAGGTCCTTGCCGTAGCCGGACTTCTTGAAGCCGCCGTGCGGCATCTCGGCGACGAGCGGGATGTGGGTGTTGATCCACACGCAGCCGAAGTCGAGGTTCTTGGACATCCGCATGGCGCGGGCGTGGTCCTTGGTCCACACCGAGGAGGCCAGGGCGTACTCGACGCCGTTGGCATACTCCACGGCCTGGGCCTCGTCCGTGAACTTCTGGACGGTGATGACCGGGCCGAAGACCTCGTGCTGGATGATCTCGTCGTCCTGCTTGAGGCCGGAGACGACGGTCGCGGCGTAGAAGTAGCCCTTGTCGCCGACCCGGTGGCCGCCCGCCTCGACCTTGGCGTGGGCGGGGAGGCGCTCGATGAAGCCGCTGACCTGCTTCAGCTGGTTGGCGTTGTTGAGCGGCCCGTACAGCACGTCCTCGTCGTCCGGCTGCCCCGTCTTGGTGTCGGCGGCGGCCTTGGCGAGCGCGGTGACGAACTCGTCGTGGATGGACTCGTGGACCAGGACGCGGGTCGCGGCCGTGCAGTCCTGGCCGGCGTTGAAGTACCCCGCGACGGAGATGCCCTCGACGGCCTTGGCGATGTCGGTGTCCTCGAACACGACGACCGGGGCCTTGCCGCCGAGCTCCAGGTGGACCCGCTTGACGTCCTTGGCGGCGGACTCGGCGACCTGCATGCCGGCCCGTACCGAGCCGGTGATGGAGGCCATCGCCGGGGTCGGGTGCTCGACCATCGCGCGGCCGGTGTCCCGGTCGCCGCAGATGACGTTGAAGACACCCTTGGGCAGGATCTGGCCGATGATCTCGGCGATCAGCACGGTCGACGCCGGGGTGGTGTCGGACGGCTTGATGACGACGGTGTTGCCCGCGGCGAGCGCCGGGGCGAACTTCCAGACGGCCATCATCATCGGGTAGTTCCACGGCGCGACCTGCGCGCAGACGCCGACCGGCTCGCGCCGGATGATGGAGGTGAGGCCCTCCATGTACTCGCCGGCCGAGCGGCCTTCGAGCAGCCGCGCCGCACCCGCGAAGAAGCGGATCTGGTCCACCATCGGGGGGACCTCTTCGGTGCGGGTGAGTTCGAGCGGCTTGCCGGTGTTCTCCGACTCGGCGGCGATGAGGTCCTCGGCGCGTTCCTCGAAGGCGTCCGCGATCTTCAGCAGGGCCTTCTGACGCTCGGCGGGCGTGGCGTCGCGCCAGGCGGGGAAAGCGGCCGCGGCGGCGTCCATCGCGGCATCGACATCGGCCTGTCCGGAGAGCGGCGAGGTCGCGTAGACCTCTTCCGTCACCGGGTTGACCACATCGATGGTCCGCCCGTCAGCGGCGTCCCGGAACTCTCCGTTGATGTAGTTGCGCAGACGGCGCACCTCGGTGGTCACAACCACCCCTCCTGTCGACACGTCCAATGGGTGAGATGCCCAGGGTAGTCGCTCGGGTGTCGCTTTCGACATGCCCAACCGCCGTGAACTTCGGATTCAGTGAGATCTGGACCTTCAAACAACGAATTTCATCGATCTGGGGTTGCCAGACAGACGAGTCCCAGTGCACAGTGGATGCGTGGCCAGTCGCAGCGCAGACTCCAGGACCGGGAACGGATCGTCACCAGCGGTCGATGCCGTGTCCCTCGCAATCATCGAGCAGCTCCAGGAGGACGGACGCCGTCCGTACGCCGCGATCGGCAAGGCCGTCGGCCTCTCCGAGGCGGCCGTGCGGCAGCGCGTCCAGAAGCTGCTCGATCAGGGCGTGATGCAGATCGTCGCCGTCACCGATCCCCTCACCGTGGGGTTCCGGCGGCAGGCGATGGTCGGCATCAATGTCGAGGGCGACCTCGATCCCGTCGCCGAGGCGCTGTCGGCCATGGCCGAGTGCGAGTACGTGGTGATGACCGCGGGCTCCTTCGACCTGATGGTGGAGATCGTCTGCGAGGACGACGACCACCTGCTGGAAACGATCAACAAACGCATCCGGACCCTCCCCGGCGTGCGCTCCACCGAGAGCTTCGTGTACCTGAAGCTCAAGAAGCAGACCTATATGTGGGGAACCCGATAGCCGTGAGCAAGGACCTCAGCCGAACCGCGTACGACCACCTGTGGATGCACTTCACCCGCATGTCGGACTACGAGAACGCGCCCGTTCCCACCATCGTGCGTGGCGAGGGCACCTACATCTTCGACGACCAGGGCAAGCGTTACCTGGACGGCCTGTCCGGCCTGTTCGTGGTCAACGCCGGTCACGGCCGTCACGAGCTCGCCGAGGCGGCCTACAAGCAGGGCCAGGAGCTGGGCTTCTTCCCGGTGTGGTCCTACGCCCACCCGAAGGCCGTCGAGCTGGCCGAGCGCCTGGCCGACTACGCACCGGGCGACCTCAACAAGGTCTTCTTCACCACCGGTGGCGGCGAGGCCGTGGAGACCGCCTGGAAGCTGGCCAAGCAGTACTTCAAGCTCCAGGGCAAGCCGACCAAGTACAAGGTCATCTCGCGTGCGGTCGCCTACCACGGCACCCCGCAGGGCGCCCTGTCCATCACCGGCCTGCCGGCCCTGAAGGCCCCCTTCGAGCCGCTGGTCCCCGGCGCGCACAAGGTGCCGAACACCAACATCTACCGCGCCCCGATCCACGGCGACGACCCCGAGGCCTTCGGCCGCTGGGCCGCCGACCAGATCGAGCAGGAGATCCTCTTCGAGGGCCCGGAGACCGTCGCCGCGGTCTTCCTGGAGCCGGTGCAGAACGCCGGTGGCTGCTTCCCGCCGCCGCCCGGATATTTCCAGCGCGTGCGCGAGATCTGCGACAAGTACGACGTGCTGCTCGTCTCCGACGAGGTCATCTGCGCCTTCGGCCGCCTCGGCACGATGTTCGCCTGCGACAAGTTCGGCTACGTGCCGGACATGATCACCTGCGCCAAGGGCATGACCTCGGGCTACTCCCCGATCGGTGCCTGCATCGTCTCGGACCGCATCGCCGCGCCGTTCTACGAGGGCGACAACACCTTCCTGCACGGCTACACCTTCGGTGGCCACCCGGTCTCCGCGGCGGTCGGCCTCGCCAACCTCGACATCTTCGAGCGCGAGGGCCTCAACCAGCACGTCCTGGACAACGAGAACGCGTTCTTCACGACGCTGCAGAAGCTCCTCGACCTGCCGATCGTCGGCGACGTCCGCGGCAACGGCTTCTTCTACGGCATCGAGCTGGTGAAGGACAAGGCCACCAAGGAGACCTTCACCGACGAGGAGACCGAGCGCGTCCTGTACGGCTTCCTCTCCAAGGCGCTGTACGACAACGGTCTGTACTGCCGGGCCGACGACCGCGGCGACCCGGTCGTCCAGCTCGCGCCGCCGCTGGTCTCCGACCAGTCGACCTTCGACGAGATCGAGGGCATCCTGCGCACCGTCCTCACGGAGGCGTGGACCAAGCTCTGACCGGCACGACGACCGGCCGGCCGACCACGGATCGGCCGCCGGCCGGCTGCCCGGCCGTCCGTCCGGCGGGTCAGGGGCTCCCGCGCCCCCGGCCCGTCGGACAGGCCTTTCCGGCTTGACCCTCGTTTGACCACTGCTTGACCGGCTTCCAGCCGTCATCCTCATACGGTCCGCACGGCCCGGATGCGCCCATTCGAGTGGGAAGGGGCGCATCCGGGCCGCGTGCTGTGCGCTCACCGCGGTTCGAATCCTTACGGTGCCGAGTGACCGATCGGCCCTCTCTTCGTTCCCCCGTACGGGGGACGGGAATTACGATCTGAACCGAGGTGTACGCCATGGTGGCCCCGCCGGACAACGACGTGATCTGGGCGCGTTCCCTGCACCATTCCCACAACGGCTCACCCGCGCTCGGCGGCGTCTCCCTGGGCGTCCGCGACGGCGAGATCCTCGCCGTGACCGGCCCCCGGGGCTGCGGCAAGACGACCCTGCTGCACTGTCTGTCCGGTCAACTGGTGCCCGAGCAGGGCGAGGTGTGGTTCAACAGTGTCCCCGTCCACACCATGGGACCCCGGTTGCGTGAACGGCTGCGCCGCGACAGGTTCGGCTGGATCGCCCCCGAGCCCCAGCTCGTGCCCGAGCTGAACACCTGGGAGAACACGGCCCTTCCGCTGCTGCTGCGCGGCGCCCCCCGCCGGGAGGCGAAGAAGGCCGCCCTGGAGTGGCTGGAACGGCTCGACATCGGCCCATGCGCCAGACAGCGACCGCACACCCTGCTCCAGGGGCAGCGCCAGCGGATCGCCGTGGCCCGCGCCCTGGCCGCCGCCCCCACGGTGATCTTCGCCGACGAGCCGACCGCGACGCTGCACCGGAGCGACCGGACGCATGTACTGCGCACCCTCACCAGCGCGGCCCGTTCGCACGGCATCACGATCGTGCTCGCCACCCATGACGCGGAGATCGCCGCCCTCGCCGACCGCACGGTCCCGCTCCTGGACGGCCGCCGCGTCGCCACCGTCGCCCTGCCCGCCGTGTCCGACACGGAAGGCCGCGCGGCGTGCTCACTCTCCGTCTAGCCCGGGGTTCCCATCCGCTGGTCCTGCTGCGGCGACTGCTGGTCGCCGCAGCCTCCGCCGGCGTCGGATTCCTGCTGCTGTGCACCCTGGGCTACGCGTCGGGGCACCCGGCGCACTCCACCGGGGCCGTGCTGCGCCTGCTGTGGTGCTTCGTGCCGCTCGCCGCCACCGTGCAGTTCGCGGTCGCGGTGGCACGTACGGACCCGAGCACCCGGCCGCGCTCCGGACTGTCCGCGGTGGGCCTCGGGCCGGTCCGGCTCGCGGTGCTCGCCGCGATCTCCACCGCCGTCTCCTGCACCCTCGGGTCGATGGTGGCGCTGCTGTTCTTCCTGCATCTGCGCGGTGATCTGTCCGGGCTGCCGTTCGACGGCGCGGCGGCCGGGCTGCTCGACGCCGACGCCCCGCTGCCGCTCGCCGCCGCGCTCGTGCTGCTGACCCTGGTCCCGGTGGCCGCGGCGACGGCGAGCGCGCTCGCGATGCGCGCCGAGCCGGTCTCGACGGCGGCCCCGGACAACGCCTCCTCGGATGTCCTGACAGAGCCGGAGGCACCCGATCCGGCGGCGCCGCCGACGGGGCTGCCGTGGGGCGTGGCGCTGACCGCGGTCGGCCTCGCCGTGGAGGCGTACATGAGCCGGGGCGACGGCCACAGCCTGCTCCCGCTGCCCGGCAGGCTAGACGCCACCCCGGCCGGGATGCTGGCGGGATGGACGCTGACGGCGGTCGGGCTGGCCGTGGCGGGTCCGGGCCTGGCCCATCTGTGCGGGCGGCTGCTGCAGGCGGTGCGCCCCGGCGCCGTACGTCTGCTGGCGGGCCGGGTGCTGATGGACGAGTCGCGCCGGATCGGCCGGCCGCTCGGTGTGGTCTGCGCGGTGCTCGCCGCGGCTGTCGGCGGATACGCGCTGTACGGGGCGGGGGCACACCGCCTCGGCCCGCTCACGGCACTGGGCGCGGTACTCGTGCTCGGCTGCACGACGGCGACACTGCTGACCTCGGCACTGGAGGCGAGGCAGGCCCGCGCGCAGACGGCGCAGGCGCTGCTGCGGCTCGGCGCCCCGGCATCGGCGCTGCGGGCCGCGACGGCCCTGCGCGCCGCCGCACTGCTGCTCGTCTTCGCCCCGCTGACCTGGCTGATCGCGGAGCTGGCCGCACTGCCGCTGACGGCCTGAGGACGCGCCGCGGCCCGGGGCCGGTCCGGCGGCCACTACGTAGCATGACAACGTGGACAATCCGGACAACACCAGTTCCCTGCCCGGCCCCGAGATCGAGTCGCTCGCCGAATTCGACAAGGCGGTCGCCTCGGGGACGCTGGCCGGACACCGGGTCCAGTCCGTCGACCTGACCGACCGGGGCGCCGCCCTGCTGGCCGCGGATACGTCCGGCGCCGTCTTCCTCGGCTGCCGGATGGAGCCCGGGGCGGCGGCGAAGGTGCGGGCCGACGGCGCGTTCGTCTTCCCGCCCGTGCCCGGACTCCCCTTCGATCCGTACCGCGGCAGGCTCTACTCCCCCGACGCGCTCTACGCGGGGCTGTCGGACGGCGGTTACGCGGCGACGCCCGACGCCCGCGCCTACCGCTGGTTCCAGCAGACGCGGGCGAACGGCGACACCTTCGCGTCGATGCTGCGGGCGCTCCACGACGACGCGGTCTCCGACGCGCTGGACGAGTTCCTCGCCGGCGCCCGCGTGGTCGGGGTCATGGGCGGCCACGCGACCGCCCGCGGCAGCGCCCCGTACGCGGCCGCGGCCCGGCTGGGACGGACGCTCGCCCGGGACGGCCTGACGGTGGCCACCGGCGGTGGGCCCGGCGCGATGGAGGCCGCGAACCTCGGGGCGTACACGGCGCCGCACCCCGATCCCGTGCTGGACGAGGCCTGCGCGCTGCTGGCCGCGGCGCCCTCGTTCACCCCGTCGGTCACCGACTGGGCGCTGGCCGCCTTCGACGTACGCGGGCGCTGGCCGGGCGGCGGCGGTTCCGTCTCGATCCCCACCTGGTTCTACGGGCACGAGCCGCCGAACCCGTTCGCGGACCGCATCGCCAAGTACTTCGCCAACGCGCTCCGCGAGGACGGACTGCTCACCCGGTCCACGGCGGGCGTGATCTTCCTGCCCGGCGCGGCCGGCACCGTACAGGAGATCTTCGACAACACGACGCCGAACTACTACGGCTCCCTCGGCGGGCCGACCCCGATGGTGCTGGTCGGCCGCGCCCACTGGACGCGCACGCTGCCCGCGTGGCCGCTGCTGCGCGCGCTGGCCGCCGGCCGGGCGATGGAGCCCCGGATCGCGCTCGTGGACACGGTGGACGAGACCCCCGAGGCGCTCGCCCGGCTGTCGGCGAAACCGTAGGCCGGGGCCGGTTCAGAAGGACGCGAGCCGGGCCACGAGCGCGTCGAAGAACGCCTCCCAGCCGTCCTCGGCCGCCGCGTACTGCTCGGCCGTGAGGTTGCCGCCGCGCTGCTGGAAGACCATCTCGGTGGTCTTGTCGCCGCGGTCGGTGAAGGTGGCGGTGACGGTCTCGCCCTCGATGCCGGCGGGCGCGGAGGCGTCCTTCATCGTGAACACCAGCCGCTCCGGGGCCACCACCTCCCGGTAGACCCCGTGGAACGGCATCTCGATGCCCGGCACCACCATGACCAGGCTCCAGGCACCACCCGGCCTGACATCCATCGACACCCGGTCGAGCGGCACCTCGGCGTCACCGCCGTACCAGGCCGCGAAGTGCTCGGGCGTCGTCCAGGCCTCGAAGACCCGTTCCCGCGGGGCCTGGAGGATGCGGGTGATGTCGATGCCCTCGCGTGCTGACTCGGTCATGTCCCTGTCCTTCCCGGAGTCGTTCCGGTTCTGCTGCACGGCCCCGGGGCTGTCCGCGAAGACGTGCCGGAGGTCCCCGGGGCGGCCGGAGCCGCGCTCCGGGGCATCAGGCAATCGTCCGGCCGATGGCCGACTCCCGCGACCGGTGCCGCCTCCGGCGCGCCCGGTCCGGTGAACGCCGCGGGACGCGCCCGGTCAGGAGCGGGCGGACAGGACGACGGTCTCCGCCGCCTCGAAGGCGACCCCGACCACCGCGCCTTCCTCGGGGGCGTCCCGCAGCGCGCACTCCGCCTCCAGGACCGGACCGCTCCGCGGCGTCAGCCGTACCGCGACGTGGTTGCCCCGGAACGTACGCGTCCCGACCACGCAGCGCAGCCCCCCGTCCGGGCCGCCGATCCGGACCCCGGCCGGACGCACCAGCAGATCGCAGGCTCCCTGCGGCGTGCCCTCGGGCACCGGCACCCTGCCCCACACCGTGTCGGCGACGGTGCCGGTCACCGTCGCCTGGACCACGTTGTCGAAGCCCAGGAACCGTGCGACGAAGGCGGAGGCGGGCCGCTGCCAGACCTCCAGCGGGGTGCCCGCCTGGGCGATCCGCCCGTCGCGCATCACCACCACCCGGTCGGCCAGGGCGAACGCCTCGCCCTGGTCGTGCGTGACCGCGAGCACCGTCGTACCCAACTGCCCGAAGAGCGTGCGCAGTTCGACGACGAGCCGCTCACGCAGACCGCGGTCGAGCTGGCCGAGCGGCTCGTCCAGCATCAGCAGCTTGGGCCGGGGGGCGAGGGCCCGCGCGAGGGCGACGCGCTGCTGCTCACCGCCGGACAGCGCGGCGACGGCGCGCCGTTCGGCGCCGGGCAGGCCCACCAGGTCGAGGAGTTCACCGACCCTGCGCTCCTGATCGCGGCGCGACACCCCGTGCATCCGCAGCCCGAACGTGACATTGGCGCCGACGTCCCGGTGCGGGAAGAGCTGGTGGTCCTGGAACATCAGGCCGAGACCGCGCCGGTGCACCGGCACCCCGGCCTGGTCCGCGCCGTCCAGCAGCACCCGGCCGCCGTCCGGCGGATGCAGCCCGGCGACCACCCGCAGCAGGGTGGACTTGCCGCTTCCGCTCGGCCCGAGCACACATACGATCTCGTGCTCGGCGACCTCCAGGTCCACCGCGTCGAGCGCCGCCCGCTCGCCGAAGCGAACCGTGGCCGATTCCAGTGTCAGCATCTCTAGAACTCCCCGGACCGGTCCGTGCGGATACGTTCGAGCAGCAGCAGCGAGACGGCGCAGACCACCATCAGGATGGTGCTGAGGGCCATCGCCTGGCCGTAGTTGAGCTCCCCGGCCCGCCCCAGCAGCCGGGCCACGGCGACCGGCAGCGTCGGGCGGTCGGGCCGCGCGATGAAGACCGTCGCGCCGAACTCACCGAGCGAGACGGCGAACGCGAAACCGGCCGCGACCAGCAACGCCCGTCGCACCAGCGGCAGATCGACCTCCCGCCAGGCCCGCAGCGGTGACGCCCCGAGCACCGCGGCCGCCTCCCTGAGCCGCCCGTCCACCGCGCGCAGGACGGGCAGCATGGTCCGTACGACAAAGGGCACACCGACCAGTGCCTGGGCGAGCGGCACCAGGATCCAGGAAGTCCGCAGATCCAGCGGCGGCTTGTCCAGGGTGATCAGGAAGCCGAAGCCGACGGTGACCGCGGACACCCCGAGCGGCAGCATCAGCAGCGCGTCGAAGCCGCGCACGAGCCGGCCGGCGCGCCGGGTCAGCGCCGCGGCGGCGAGCCCGCCGATGACCAGGGCGATGACCGTCGCGACCAGCGCGTACTGGAGGGAGTTCCAGATCGCTTCGAGCGGCGCGACCAGGAACGTACCACCACCGGCGTCCACGGACCCCAGCGCACGGTAGAAGTCGAAACCATGACCGCCGGCGGTGTCCACCGAGCGCTCGACCAGTACCCCGAGCGGCAGCAGGATCAGCAGCAGTACGGTCAGCAGCACCCCGCAGAGCAGCGCCCACTGCCCGGCACCGCGCGGCCTGCGGGCGGTCCGAGCCGGGTCGACCAGTTTCAGCGCGGTCTCCCGGCGCCGTACGGTCCACGCGTGCACGGCGAGGATCGCGCCGACCGCGGCGAACTGCACCAGCGTCAGCACGGCGGCCGTCGGCAGGGCGAGCAGCTGCGCGGTCTGCCGGTAGATCTCCACCTCCAGCGTGGAGTACCCGGGACCGCCGAGGATCTGCACGACTCCGAAGGAGGTGAAGGTGAAGAGGAAGACCATCAGCGCGGCCGCGGCCACCGCGGGTGCGAGGGCCGGCAGGGTGACCCGCCGCCAGGCGGCGAATCGCCCCGCGCCCAGCACCCTGGCGGCCTCCTCCTGCCGGGGGTCGAGCTGGGCCCACAGCCCGCCGACCGTCCGTACGACCACCGCGTAGTTGAAGAAGACATGGGCGAGCAGAATCGCCCAGACGGTGGTGTCGAGCCGTACGCCCCAGAGTTCGTCGAGGAATCCACCGCGTCCCAGCAGCGCCAGGAAGGCCGTCCCCACGACCACGGTCGGCAGGACGAACGGCACCGTGACGACCGCCCGCAGCAGTTGTTTGCCGGGGAAGTCGAAGCGGGCGAAGACATAGGCGCCGGGCAGCGCGATCAGCAGGGTCAGCGCGGTCGAGGCGAGCGCCTGCCAGCTGGTGAACCAGAGGACGTCGCGGATGTCCGGCCGGGTCAGCACCTCGCCGATCCGGCCGAACTGCCAGACGCCGTCGGCTTTCAGGCCGCGGCCGACGATCGCGGCGACCGGGTAGGCGAAGAACAGCGCGAAGAACGCGACGGGCACGGCCATCAGGCCGAGCCGCACCGCGTTCCCGCGCCGGGCCTTCGCACGGGCCGACTGCGCGTGCGCCGACCGGTCCCGAGGAGCCTTCCCGCCCTCGTCGTTCCCGCTCGCGTCCGGTCCGCGTACGGGACTCTTCGTTACTTCACTACGAGCGAGGACCACGACTGGACCCACTGCTCACGGTTCTTGGCGATCAGGTCCGGGGCGACGGTCGTCGGCCGGTCCACCGTCGCGCCGAACTTCGTGAAGAGCTCCGGCAGCTTCGCGTCCTTGGCGACCGGGTTCACGAACATGTTGAGCGGCATGTCCTCCTGGAACCTCTTGCTGATCAGGAAGTCCAGCAGGGCCTTGCCGCCCGCCTCGTTCTTCGCGCCCTTCAGCAGGCCCGCGAACTCGATCTGGCGGAAGCAGGTCCCGGTGGCGACGCCGGTCGGCGCCTTCGCCGGCTGCGGCTTCGCGTACAGCACCTCGACGGGCGGGCTGGAGGCGTACGAGACGACGAGCGGCCGGTCGGCCTTGGCCTTCTTGCCGCCCGCGGAGCCGGAGAACTCCTCGTTGTACGCCTGCTCCCAGCCGTCGACGACCTTGACGCCGTTGCTCTCCAGCTTCTTCCAGTAGTCCTGGTAGCCCTTCTCTCCGTACGTGGCGATGGTGCCGAGGAGGAAGCCGAGGCCGGGCGACGAGGTCCCGGCGTTCTCGGTGACGAGAAGGTCCTTGTACGCGGGCTTCGCCAGGTCGTCGAAGGACTGCGGCGGCGCGAGCTTCTTGTCGGCGAAGTACTTCTTGTCGTAGTTGACGCAGATGTCGCCGGTGTCGATCGGGGTGACCCGGTGCCCGTCCGCGTCGAGCCGGGTGTCTGCCGCGACCCGGTCGATGCCCTTCGCCTCGTACGGCGTGAAGAGCCCGCTGTCGAGGGCGCGGGAGAGCAGCGTGTTGTCGACGCCGAAGAACACGTCACCGCGCGGGGAACCCTTGGTCAGGATCTCCTGGTTGAGCGCGACACCCGCGTCGCCGCTCTTCAGCACCTTGACGGTGTAGCCGGTCTCCTTGGTGAACTCCTTCAGTACGTCCTTGGAGGCGTTGAAGGAGTCATGGCTGACGAGGGTCACGGTCTTGGAGCCCGAGCCCTTCGTGCCGCCGGAACCGGAGGCCGAGTCGTCGGAACTCCCGCACCCGGCGAGTGCGGTGACGCCGAGTGCGGCGGCGACGGCCGATGCCGCGAGCTGCCTGGTCCTGCGCGTGGTGCTCATTGTGGATTCCTCCTGGGTTTTGGCCAGGAAGAGACGCGGCCCCGCCCGCGAAAAGCGGGCAGGGCGCAACAGCATGAGTTGATGACCGAACTTCCTACCCGGAATGACCCGGGCGAGGTTCAGAGGGTCTGCGGCCGACCTGTCCTCGGTGCCGCACTCTCAGCGCTGTGGCGCTCCCCTGTCGGAATATGAAGTTGATTTCAGGCCCAGGCTACACGGGCCTCGGCGCCTGTCCGGGAGTGGCCTCAGCGCTCGGCCGCCGCCAGCTGCCCGCAGGCCCCGTCGATCTCCTGGCCCCGGGTGTCCCGCACGGTCACCGGCACCCCGTGGGCCGCGATCGCCTCGACGAACGCCTTCTCGTCCTCGGGGCGCGAGGCGGTCCACTTGGAACCGGGCGTGGGGTTCAGCGGGATCAGGTTGACGTGCACCCGCTTGCCCTTGAGGAGCCGGCCGAGCCGGTCACCGCGCCACGCCTGGTCGTTGATGTCACGGATCAGCGCGTACTCGATGGAGATGCGGCGACCGGACTTCTCCGCGTACTCCCATGCGGCGTCCAGCACCTCGCCCACCTTCCACCGCGTGTTCACGGGAACGAGGGTGTCGCGCAGCTCGTCGTCCGGCGCGTGCAGCGAGACGGCGAGACGGCACTTGAAGCCCTCGTCCGCGAAGCGGAGCATTGCGGGCACCAGGCCCACGGTGGAGACGGTGATCCCGCGTTGCGAGAGCCCCAGCCCGTCCGGCTCGGGGTCGGTCAGCCGGCGGATCGCGCCGACCACCCGGTTGTAGTTGGCGAGCGGCTCGCCCATGCCCATGAAGACGATGTTGGAGAGCCGCGCCGGACCTCCGGGGACCTCCCCGTCGCGCAGCGCCCGCATTCCGTCGACGATCTGGTGGACGATCTCGGCGGTCGACAGATTGCGGTCGAGACCGGCCTGCCCCGTCGCGCAGAACGGGCAGTTCATCCCGCATCCCGCCTGCGAGGAGATGCACATCGTCACCCGCTCCGGGTAGCGCATCAGGACGGACTCGACGAGCGTCCCGTCGTGCAGCTTCCAGAGCGTCTTGCGGGTGGTGTCGTCGTCACAGCTGATGTGGCGGACCACCGACATCAGGTCGGGGAACATCGCCTCGGCGAGCTTGTCCCGCGATCCGGCCGGGATGTTGGTCCACTCGGCCGGGTCGTGCGCGTACCGCGCGAAGTAGTGCTGCGAGAGCTGCTGGGCGCGGAACGGCTTCTCGCCGATCGCGGCGACGGCTTCCTTGCGCTCGGCGGGCGTGAGGTCGGCGAGGTGCCGCGGCGGCTTCTTGGCTCCGCGGGGCGCGACGAAAGTGAGTTCTCCTGGCTTAGGCATGGTTCATCCAGTGTCGCAGACAGAACAGTGAGGGCCCGCCGTCCTGTGGACAGCGGGCCCTCACTCGTAAAATCCCAGGTCAGGGGCCTGACCTCAGCCGGAACCGACGAACAGCACCAGCAGCAGCCAAACCACCGGGGCGGTCGGCAGCAGCGAGTCCAGCCGGTCCATGATGCCGCCGTGCCCCGGCAGCAGCGTGCCCATGTCCTTGATCCCGAGGTCCCGCTTGATCATCGACTCGCCCAGGTCGCCGAGGGTGGCGGTGGCCGCGACCGCGAACCCGAGCAGCAGCCCCTGCCACCAGGAACCGCCATCGATCAGGAACTGCATGCACAGCGCACCGGCGACCATCGCGAAGGCGACGGCCCCGAACAGGCCCTCCCGGGTCTTTCCGGGGCTGATGCGCGGCGCGAGCTTGTGCTTCCCGAAGCGCCAGCCGACGGCGTACGCGCCCGTGTCACTGACCACGGTCAGCAGCAGGAAGGTGAGCACCCGCTGCGGCCCGTCGTCGGCGGTCAGGAGCATGGCGACGAACGTGGCGAGGAACGGTACGTAGAACGCCGCGAACACACCGGCCGTGACGTCCTTGAGGTAGCCCTCGGGCGGCTCGGTCATCCGCCAGACGAGCACCGCCAGCGCGGTCAGCGCCATCGCCGCCCAGGCGCCTTCGGCGCCCTGCGCGTAACCGGCGACCACCATCGCCGCGCCACCCACCGCCAGCGGGATGAGGGGTGCCTTGATGCCCTTGCGCTCCTGGAGCCGGGAGGTCAGCTCCCACAGTCCCACGACGACGGCGACGGCGACCACACCGACGAAGACGGCCTTCACGATGAACAGCGAGGCGACGATGACGGCGCCGAGCCCCACACCGACCCCTATGGCGGCTCGCAGATCACGGCCCGCACGTTTCTTCTGCGGGGGCGGCGGCGCGGTGGACATGGGCTCCTGCGGCTTCTCGTCACGGAACAGGGGGCCGCCGCTCAGGCGTCCGGCCCCCTGGTCCCGGTCATCACGGTCGTCAGCGTCTCTACCTGCGTCGGGAACGTCCGGCACGATGGGCATGGGCCGAGTCTGCTGGGCGTCATACACATCGTAAGCAGGACCCGCCGGAGCAGCCCGCATCTCGGGCGCACCCCAATGGCCGGCTCCCTGCGGGGCGCCCCAGGAAGAGTCGTTCATCAGACTTCGAGCAGCTCGGCTTCCTTGTGCTTGAGCAGCTCGTCGACCTGCGCGACGTACTTCGCGGTGGTGTCGTCGAGCTCCTTCTCGGCGCGACGCACCTCGTCCTCGCCCGACTCCTTGTCCTTGACCAGCTTGTCGAGGGTCTCCTTGGCCTTGCGGCGCACGGCGCGGATGGAGATCTTGGAGTCCTCGGCCTTCGCCTTGGCGACCTTGATGTAGTCGCGGCGGCGCTCCTCGGTGAGGTCCGGGAAGGTCACCCGGATGATATTGCCGTCGTTGCTCGGGTTGACGCCGAGGTCCGAGTCGCGGATGGCCTGCTCGATGTTGCGCAGCGCGGTCTTGTCGAACGGCGTCACGACGGCCATGCGCGGCTCGGGCACCGAGAACGAGGCGAGCTGGTTGATCGGGGTCAGCGCGCCGTAGTAGTCGGCGACGATCTTGTTGAACATCGCCGGGTGCGCACGGCCGGTACGGATCGCGGCGAAGTCCTCTTTCGCGACGACGACGGCCTTCTCCATCTTCTCCTCGGCCTCGAGGAGGGTTTCTTCGATCACCACGTGCTCCTGCGTGTCTTGAGTGGGCCCGTCGTGCTCGAGCCCGGCGGGTCCTGCGTCGCGTCCTCACCTGCACGGTGTCCGACCGGCAGGCCGTTGTCCATCCTTCGGGGCCGGTCCTGGGGGTTTCCCCGGGGGCCCGGACCTCCCCGCGGTACTCCGGGAAGGTCCCCCGGTCCTCAGGCCCGGGTGCTCCGGTCACTCACGAGCGTGCCGATCTTCTCACCATTGACCGCGCGGGCGATATTGCCGGTGGCGGTCAGCTCGAAGACGAGGATCGGCAGGTCGTTGTCACGGCAGAGCGTGATGGCGGTGGCGTCGGCGACCTTGAGATCACGGGCGAGAACCTCGCTGTACTCGAGCGCGTCGAACTTCACCGCGTCGGGGTTGGTCTTCGGGTCGGAGTCGTAGACCCCGTCCACCCCGTTCTTGCCCATCAGAAGGCCCTCTGCGTCGATCTCCAGGGCGCGCTGGGCGGCAGTGGTGTCGGTGGAGAAGTACGGCATCCCCATACCGGCGCCGAAGATGACGACGCGGCCCTTCTCCAGGTGGCGCACGGCGCGCAGCGGGATGTACGGCTCCGCGACCTGCCCCATGGTGATGGCGGTCTGGACGCGCGAGTCGATGCCTTCCTTCTCCAGGAAGTCCTGGAGCGCCAGGCAGTTCATGACCGTGCCGAGCATGCCCATGTAGTCGGACCGGGCCCGGTCCATGCCGCGCTGCTGGAGCTCGGCACCGCGGAAGAAGTTGCCGCCGCCGATGACGATCGCGATTTCCGCGCCGTCGCGGACGACCGCCGCGATTTCCCGGGCGATGGCGTGTACGACGTCGGGGTCGACACCGAGACCCCCGCCGCCGGCGAACGCCTCTCCGGACAGCTTCAGCATGAAGCGTCCGGCCACCTTGCCGTCGTCGCGCTTGTGGTCACCTTGTGCGGCGTCCGCGCCCTTGTTCATGGAGATTCTCCTCGTGCACATACGAAGAAGGCCATTGCCGGTGGGTCTGGTGTCCCTCAGCGGCAATGGCCTCCTCGTCAGATCTGCGGTCGTACGGCGTGAGTGCGGCCGACGACTGCACTAGACCCTATCGGGGTCCACCGTTGTTCGCGGACGGACTCAGATGCCGACCTTGATGCGCGAGAAGCGCTTCAGGGTGACACCGGCCTCGTCCAGAACCTTCTGGACGGACTTCTTGCTGTCCTTGGCGAAGGCCTGCTCCAGGACGACGACGTCCTTGAAGAAGCCGTTGACGCGACCCTCGACGATCTTCGGAAGGGCGGCCTCGGGCTTGCCCTCCTCGCGAGAGGTGGCCTCGGCGACACGACGCTCGTTCTCGACCGTCTCGGCCGGGACCTCGTCGCGGTTGAGGTACTTCGGGGCGAAGGCGGCGATGTGCTGCGCGACGTCCTTGGCGACCTCGGCGTTCTCCTTGTCGAGCTCGACCAGGACACCGACCTGCGGCGGGAGGTCGGGCATCGTGCGGTGCATGTACGCAGCCACGTAACCGCCGGTGAACTGCGCGAAGCGGTCCAGGACGATCTTCTCGCCGAGGTTGGCGTTGGCCTCGTCGACGTACGCCTGGACGGTCTTGCCGGCCTCGATCTCGGAGGCGAGCAGCGCGGCCAGGTCGGCCGGGGAGGTCGCGGCGACGTGGGCGGCGAGCGTGTTGGCGACGGTCTGGAACTTGTCACCCTTGGCGACGAAGTCCGTCTCGCACTTCAGCTCGAGCAGAACGCCGGAGGTCTTGTCCTCGGAGATGAGGGAGACGACGGCACCGTTCTCGGCAGAACGGCCCTCGCGCTTGGCGACGCCCTTCTGACCCTTGATACGGAGCGCCTCGACGGCCTTGTCGACGTTGCCGTCGGCCTCGTCGAGCGCCTTCTTGCAGTCCATCATGCCGGCGCCGGTCAGCTCGCGGAGCTTCTTGACGTCAGCGGCGGTGTAGTTCGCCATGAGTCTGTATTTCTCTCTCGAAGTCTGAAAGATCTACGGGTGAACGGCGGGGGCGGTGCTTGTGGCACCGGCCCCCGCCGTCATCAGCCGTGACGGGTGTCAGGCCTGCTCGGCGTCCGCGGCCGGGGCCTCGACAGCGGCCTCGGCCTCGGCAGCGGGGGCCTCGGCAGCGGCATCGGCCTCGGCCTCGGCCGGCGTCTCGGCGGCGTCCGCGACCTTCTCGGTCTCGGCGGAGGTCTGCACCTCGGTGTCGGCCTTCTTGTCGCCCTCGAGCAGGTCGCGCTCCCACTCGGCGAGCGGCTCGCCGGCGGCCTTCTCGCCCGGCTTCGAGTCACCGGTGGCGGCACCGGAACGGGCGATGAGGCCCTCGGCGACGGCGTCGGCGATCACGCGGGTGAGCAGGGTGACGGAGCGGATCGCGTCGTCGTTGCCCGGAATCTTGTAGTCGACCTCGTCGGGGTCGCAGTTGGTGTCGAGGATCGCGACGACCGGGATGTGGAGCTTGCGCGCCTCACCGACGGCGATGTGCTCCTTCTTGGTGTCGACGATCCAGACGGCGCTCGGCACCTTCTGCATCTCGCGGATACCACCGAGGGTCTTCTCCAGCTTGGCCTTCTCGCGGGAGAGAACCAGGAGCTCCTTCTTGGTGAGGCCGGAGGCGGCCACGTCCTCGAAGTCGATGAGCTCGAGCTCCTTCAGACGCTGAAGGCGCTTGTAGACGGTGGAGAAGTTGGTGAGCATGCCACCGAGCCAACGCTGGTTGACGTACGGCATGCCGACGCGCGTCGCCTGCTCGGCGATGGCCTCCTGGGCCTGCTTCTTCGTACCCACGAACATGATGGAGCCGCCGTGGGCGACGGTCTCCTTGACGAACTCGTAGGCGCGGTCGATGTACGACAGCGACTGGAGCAGGTCGATGATGTAGATGCCGTTGCGCTCGGTGAAGATGAAGCGCTTCATCTTCGGGTTCCAGCGACGGGTCTGGTGACCGAAGTGGACGCCGCTTTCCAGCAGCTCCCGCATCGTGACGACGGCCATGGCCGTACTCCTTGAGGTGCTCGGTTGTCGCGACCGCAGGATTGCTGTCGCGCCTGACGCCCCGACGCGCCGTGCCACGAGGGACCGAGGAGCGCGGCCACCCTCCGCAGAGAGGGAGGTGGCGGGGCGTGCGAAGTCGACCCGGTGACCCGGATCGCCATAGGAAGTGTACGGGACGGCCCGGGTGCCGGGTGACGGCGCTGTCCACAACCGGTTGGCTGTCCACAGATCCGGTTCATGATCCCTGCGGACCGGGTGGGCTGCGGGACGGTTCTGCCATGCAATGCACAACTGATCCGACCTACCCGACCGGCCCGACCGGCCCGACCGACCCGGCTGATCCGACCTGCCCGGCCTACCCGGCAGAGCCCGCTTCCCTTCGCGTGCGGAGGGCGCTCGTGGCGGCGGTGGTGGCCCTGCTGGCCGCGCTGTGCGGCCCATCGGCCGCCACGGCCGGAGCACCGGCCCCCGGACCCGTTCCCGCGCCGACGCCGACGTCGGTGGGCGACCGGGGCTGGCCGCTTGCGGGACGGCCGGCGGTCGTACGGGGATGGGAGCCCCCGGCCGGCCCCTACGCGCGGGGCCACCGCGGGGTCGACCTCGCCACGGAGCCGGGGGCGGCGGTGCTCGCCGCCGCCTCGGGACAGATCTCGTTCGCAGGGCGTGTGGCGGGGCGCGGGGTGATGGCGATCGAGGTGGCCGACAGCGGCGATCCGCCGCTGCGGACCACGTACGAACCGGTGCGCGCGCTGGTCGCGAAGGGCGAGAAGGTGACGGCGGGGCAGGTGGTGGCGATCGTGGAGGCGGGGCCCTTCCACTGCACGTCGGGCTGTCTGCACTGGGGACTGCGGCGTGGTGACACGTATCTGAATCCGCTGTCGCTGCCGCCGCCGCTGTTGCGGCGGGGTCCGTCCCGGCTGCTTCCGGTGTTCGGCGTGCCCGAGCCCGCGAATTCGGCCGGGGGGACCGGGGACGGACTCGCCGCCCCCGGCGTTCTGCTCGCGGTCGCCGCGACGCGGCGACCGCGTCAGTCCCGTACGCCCTGCACGCCTCGGAGGATCATGGTGACGGCGGTGTCCGCGATCACGGACGGCTCCTCGGCCACGGCCAGTTCGATACGTCGCACCGCGGCGTCCACCGAACCCTGGAGCAGCATCGCCGCCAGCCTCGGCTGTGCGTGGCCGAGGTCGCCGAGCGCCTCGACGATCATGGCGATCAGCCCGCCGTGTGCGGCCCTGATCTTCTCGCGCGCCCCGGCGTCCAGTTCGCTCGCCGAGATGGCGACGACCGCGCGGTGGCGGCGGTCCCCGACGAGGTCGAGCTGTCGGCGTACATAGGCCTCGATCTTGCCCTCGGGCGTCGTGGCCTGCTCCATGGCGTTCTCGACCTCGGCCGCCCAGACCGGGAAGTCGACGGCGCAGAGCTCTTCGACCACGGCCGCGCGGGAGCGAAAGTACTCATACACGGAGGACCGGGCGAGGCCCGTGCGTTCGGCGAGGGCGGGGAAGGTCAATGCCTCCGTACCCCCCTCGGACAGCAGGGAGCGTGCGGCGTCCAGGAGGGCGCCGCGCTGCATGGTCCGGTGCTCGGCCACCGAGGCCGCTCGAATCCTGGGCACGCGTCCACTGTACGGCGACCGGTGTTCGAGAGGGCGCGTACACCCCTGATCCATGACCGAAGCGGCCATGGCCACTACCGGCCTCGCGTGGGACTCAGCGTCCGGCGTCGGCCAGTTTCGCGCGCAGCTGGAGCACCGATTTGGTGTGGATCTGACTGACCCGGCTCTCGGTGACCCCGAGCACATTGCCGATCTCGGCGAGGGTGAGGCCCTCGTAGTAGTAGAGCGTCACGACCGTCTTCTCGCGCTCCGGAAGCGTGTTGATGGCGCGGGCGAGCAACCGTCTGAGCTCGCGGTCCTCGGCGACCTCCACCGGATTGTCGGCGGCGGTGTCCTCCAGGGTGTCCATCAGGCTGAGCCGGTCGCCGCCCTCGCCGCCGACATGCAGCAACTCCTCCAGCGCGACCACGTTCGCCAGCGACAACTGGCTGAAAACCGCGTGCAGTTCCTCCAGCGCGATCCCCATCTCCGCAGCGACCTCCGCCTCGGAAGGGGTGCGCCGCAGCTGCGCCTCCAGCGTGGCATAGGCGCGTTCCACTGCGCGCGCCTTCTGGCGCACCGAGCGCGGGATCCAGTCCAGCGCACGCAGTTCGTCGATCATCGCGCCACGGATGCGGGTGATCGCGTACGTCTCGAACTTGATCGCGCGCTCGATGTCGAACTTCTCGATCGCGTCGATCAGGCCGAAGACCCCCGAGGAGACGAAGTCCGCCTGCTCGACATTGGAAGGCAGGCCCACGCTCACCCGGCCCGCGACGTACTTCACCAGCGGCGAGTAGTGCAGGATCAACTGCTCCCGCAGCCGCTCGTCGCCCGTGGACTTGTACGAACGCCACAACTCGTCGAGCGAGGAGGGTGCAGAGGGGCGCACAGTGCCACGCGCAGCCGGTGGTACTGCCGCGCGGTCAGACCCGGAGGTGTGCTGGGGCATGTGGTGCCTTGAGCCGTTCTGCTGTGAAGTGCTGGGACGTATGTCTGAGTCGGAATCCTCGTGAGCGTAGCGTGACTGTGATGTCGCGGTCCGCGCAGGATAAGGGATCGGTACTCTGCGGATCCGGCCGATCCGACATGACTGAGGCCCGAGACCGTCGCCGCGTGCGTCGGCCCCGGAGGCGTCACTGAAGGATCCGCCGAGGTCATCTGCATCACCTTTTCACCCGAATGCTCCAGGTCAAGTACCGCCTCGCCGCGCGTCGCCATTGCAAGTCGGTCGCGGCGTCAACTGCCATCCATCGCCATCCCGTTCGACGAACCCCAGTGAGTGCAGTTCGTACAGCCTGCCGAGCGCCTCGTCGGTACTGGTGCCGGCGGCGCGAGCCACATCGCGCCCGCTGACGGTGCCCCGGTACGGCAGTGCGTCGAGGATCCTGGCGGAGACCGCGTCCAGCAGGTCCCTGGGATGCACGGGGCCGCGTCTGGCCGGAGCGAGTTCACCGATGTCCCCCACCAGTTCGGCGACTTCCGAGGCATCGGTCACCAGGATGCCCTCTCCGCGCAGGAGTTCATGGACCCCTGCCGACAACCCACTGGTGGCGGGGCCCGGCACGCCCATGGTGAAGCGGCCGAGCTGTTGTGCGCAGCGCGCGGTGACCAGCGAACCGCTGCGGTATTGGGCCTCGACCACGACCGTCCCGCGCGTCAACGCGGCGATGACCCGGTTCCGGAGGATGAATCTGCTACGGGTGGGATGATCGGACGGTGGCAATTCGCCGATGACGAGCCCCTGTTCCGTCATCCGTCCGATCAGCTCGGCGTGTCCCCGGGGGTAGGCGATGTCCACCCCGCAGGCCAGGACCGCCATTGTCGCCCCGCCGACGGCGAGCGCGCCGCGGTGCGCCGCTCCGTCGATCCCGAACGCGGCTCCCGACACGACCACCCACCCCAGCTCCGCGAGTCCCGCGCCGAGGCCGGCCGCCATGTGCGATCCGTAGGGCGTACAAGCACGGGCGCCCACCACGGCGACCGAGCGCAGCGCCCAGAGCCGCAGATCGCGGGGCCCCCGCACCCACAGGCCGGTCGGCCTGGCGTCCGCGAGGTCGTCGAGCTGGCTGGGCCATTCCCGGTCCCCGGGACAGATGAACCGCCCGCCGAGCGCGGCGACCACCGAGAGGTCGCGCCCGGGGTCGGCGCTCTCGGCCCGCAGCCGGTACCCGGCGAGCCGTTTCGGCGTCATTCCGCTCAGCTGCTCCGCGGTGCCGTCCCTGGTGGTGATCCGCCGTATCAGTTCGACGGCACCGCACTCGCGCAGCCAGCGGCCGCCGCGCTCGTCCCCCGGCTCGATGATGCGGGTCAGAGCGGCCCGTGCCAGCCGCTCCCGGCTGCTCACTGCCATCCCCGGCCCCGTCCCGGGCGCCTCCCCCGGGTCTTGTTCCGGGACCCGGTGCCGTGCGTCCCCCGACGGGTCCCGCCCCTTTCCCTGCCCGCTGTCCGCCCCCGGCCTCATGACGCTCCGGCGTTCGTCAGGGCGCCCCGCGGAATACCGGTCCGCAGTTCCAGCGCCACCGCGATGTCCGACGCGTCCGGACAGTCGGCGCCGCGCAGATCGGCGACCGTCCACGCCACCCTGAGCACCCGGTCCAGGCCACGCGCGGTGAGCATGCCCCGTTCCATGTCCCGTTCGGCTTCCATGAGCGCGCCCGGTGCCGCGGCCAGCCGGGTCCGCAGCTCATGGCCGGGCACCTCGCTGTTGGTGGACCACGCGGTGCCCGCCAGCCGGTCCGCGGCCCGCGCCCTGGCCTCCCGGACCCGGGCCGCGACGGAGGCTGTCGACTCGCCCCGGCCACCCTGCCCCATCAGGTCCTCGCGCCTGACCGGGTCGACGAGCACCCGCAGATCCACCCTGTCGAGCAGCGGGCCGGAGAGTCGTGCCTGGTAGCGCCTGACCGCCGACGGCGGGCATTCGCAGCCGGCACCCCTGAGGCTGTGCCGGCCGCACGGGCAGGGGTTTGCGGCCAGCACCATCAGAAATCGGGCGGGCAGCCGTACCACCCCGGCGCTGCGTGCCACCACCACATGCCCCGATTCCAGCGGCTGGCGCAGCGCGTCCAGTGCCCGCACGGAGAATTCGGGCGCTTCGTCCAGAAAGAGAATCCCTCGGTGGGCCAGCGAGACCGCACCGGGCCGCGGCAGCCCGTTGCCCCCGCCGACCAGCGACTGCATCGTCGCCGAGTGGTGGGGCGCACAGTAGGGAGGCCGGGTGACCAGTGGCTCTCCCGGCGGCAGAATGCCTGCCACCGAGTGCACCGCGGTCACCTCCAGGGATTCCTTCCTGGTCAGCGTCGGCAGGATCGCCGGCAACCGCTCGGCCAGCATGGTCTTGCCGGCGCCCGGCGGTCCCGAGAGCAGCAGATGGTGACCGCCGGCCGCGGCGACCTCCAGAGCCTTGCGGGGCCGCGCCTGCCCCGCCACGTCCGCCAGATCCGGTGAATTCCCCTCGCCCTGACCGGCCCCGCGGGCGAGCCCGGTACCGATGCCCGCGCCGGGCACCATCAGCCCGGCCAGCATGGTGTCGGGGCGCCCCCCGTCGTGCGCCTCCCGCTCGTCGGGCACCGGCTCCTCGCAGAGCACGGCGATCAGCTGCCGCAGGCTCCGTACCCCGAGGACGGAGACCCCGGGGACCAGCGCCGCCTCCCCCGCCGTCTGTTCGGGCACGACGACCTGGCGGTACCCGGCCTCCGCCGCGGCGAGCACGGCCGGCAGCACGCCGCGCACCGGCCGCACCCGGCCGTCGAGTCCGAGCTCACCGATCATCACCACATCGGCGATGGACGCCGGATCGATCCGCTCGGCCGCACCCAGCACCGCGCAGGCGACAGCGAGATCGAACCCGGAGCCGCCCTTCGGGACGGAGGCCGGTGACAGGCCCACCGTGAGTTTCTTCTGCGGCCACTCGGCACCCGAGTTCACCACCGCGGCCCTGACCCGGTCCCGGCTCTCCACCAGGCTCTTGTCCGGCAGCCCCACCAAGGTGAACGCGGCCACCCCCGCCTCCAGGTCCGCCTGGACCTCCACCACCACACCCTCGACGCCGACGAGCGCCACCGAGCACGCCCGCGCGAACCCCATCAGGCCACCCCCCGCGCATGCTCGGCGACGGGCGCTCCGCGCCTGGGCAGCACCACTCCGACCAGGTCGATCCGGACCCCGCCGGACGGCGGGCCGCCGTGCCGGTCCATCCAGATACCGGCCAGCCGCCGCAGCCGCTCCGCCTTGACCGGCGTGACGGCCGCCATCGGATGCTCGAACGCGCCCGCCCTGCGGGTCTTCACCTCGCAGACCACGAGCGCGTCGCCGTCCATCGCGACGATGTCGATCTCACCGGCGCGACAGCGCCAGTTCCGCTCCAGTACGGACATGCCGGCTTCGGCCAGCAGCCGTGCCGCCAGATCCTCGCCGTACCGCCCGAGTGCCCCCCGTGCGTTCATTTCGGCACCACCTCCGGGACCGACTCTGACGCGTCAGGTCCCGGCTTGTGGATCTTGGTGGACAACTCCGGAATTGTGGATAACCCGGCCACCCGGAAGTGGGAATCGAATCCCCCCTTGGAGTGGGCTCAGCCACCCGGGAGTTCGAGATCGCTCTTGTTGAGCTCCTCGATGTTGACGTCCTTGAACGTCAACACCCGTACCTGCTTGACGAACCGCGCGGGCCGGTACATGTCCCAGACCCAGGCGTCCGCCATCGATACTTCGAAAAACACCTCGCCCTGGACCGAGTGCACCTGCATCTCGTAGTCGTTGGTGAGGTAGAAGCGCCGTTCGGTCTCGATCACATATTTGAACAGACCGACGACATCTCGGTACTCCCGGTAGAGCTTCAGCTCCATCTCGGTCTCGTACTTTTCGAGGTCCTCGGCGCTCATTGGCATGTTCCCCTTCAGCCGTGCGTCCCCCCATTGTGCGCCAGGCCCCGGGCCCCCTGGGCGCTTAGGCGATTTCGGGGTCCAGAACCAGTGGCGTACGCGGGGGACCCTCGTCGAGCAGCGTGCGCAGCAACTCGGCGAGCCTGGTCGGGTACACCGTCTCACGCGCCGCCGACAGTTCGGCGGAGGTCCACCACCTCAGACCCGCGACACTGCGCTGCTCCAGCCCGGTCAGCCCGCTGGTATCGGTGACGGTCCGTGTCGTACGTGCCAGGAAATACCACTCGTCCTGGTCCCAGCGGCGGCCGTCGAACGGGAACGAGCACATCCGCTGCCAGAGCAGCGGGCCGAGTTCGACATCGGTGATGCCGGTCTCCTCCGTGAGCTCGCGCAGCGCGGCCTCCTCCCGGGTCTCGTCGCCCTCCAGACCGCCGCCGGGGGTGAACCACCAGGTGCTCTCCGGATCCTCCGGTTCGAACCCGTGGATCAGGAGGATCCGGTCGTCGGGGTCCAGGAGCACTACGCGGGCGACCTTCCGCTTCTCAATGCGCACCGGCGGGAACCCTTCCGCGCTTGTTCCGTGCCGATCGCGCGGACCGTGCCGCGATCGGGCCGTATGCCGCACCGCCCAGGATGAGCACCACGCCCACGATCACGGCCCCGAGCTGCAACCGCAGCGGTCCGGGCGACGACACCCCGCCGGGGAAGGCGGCGAAGGCCCGCGGACGCTCGACCATGCCGTTCATCGGCCAGGCGATGGCATCCACCCGGGCCTGCACCGCGTCGCGGGGGACGGAGCCCTGCCCCGCGTCGTCCAGGTGGACCCGGGAGTCCAGTGAGGCGGTGCGTTCGTCGCCCAGCAGGAAGAGCTGCCCCTCGGGCACCTCCGCGGTGAAGTCCTGGGCCGAGGCGAGGCCCTTCGTGTGCAGATACGGTTCGTCAATGGGCTTGCCGTTGACCGTGAGCCAGCCGCCCTTCGCGCAGCAGGCGATCTTGTCGCCACCGATCCCGACGACCCGCTTCACCATCGGCATGTCGCCCCACGCCGGATCGGTGAAGACCACCACGTCACCGCGGCGCACCTCGCTGCCGTCGATCCGCTGCGCGAGCACCCGGTCGCCCGAATGCACCGTCGGCGTCATCGACTCGGTCGGCACCGTGTACGGCTTGTACACCACAGCCCCCCAGGCGAACCCGCCGAGGAAGAGCACACAGCCGACGGCCACGGCCAGCCCCGACAGCACGCTGCCGAGCCGGCCGTGACCGTCACCCGTACGTCCTTTTCCGCTCATCCCAGCGTCCCCCCACCTCGGAGATCGACAATCGCTGATCCGAGTCGGCACCCTACCCGGCGGTACGCCCGCTGGTCAGCCTCCTGCGGCGCCACAGTGCGAGAGGCAGCGCACCCGCCACGCCGAGCGCGCCCGGGGCCAGCCCCGCTGCCGCGCCGATCCCCGGCTGGTCGAAGGTGTCCGGGACCGGCAGCGTCGCCCAGCGGTTGATCGGCCAAGCCACCACCACGGCCCGCCCGACGACGTCCTCGACGGGCACGAAGCCCTTGGTCGCGTCCTCGGTGTGATAGCGCGAGTCCCAGGAGTTCTGCCGGTGGTCGCCCATCACCCAGATCTTACCTTCGGGCACCTTGAACGGCCCGAAGGGCTTGTCGTCGCACGCCGAGCCACCCGGGAAGATGTACGGCTCGTCGAGCGCCTTCCCGTTGACCTCGACCGGACCGCCCTTCGCGCATTCCACGGTGTCGCCGCCGATCGCGATCGTCCGCTTGATCAGGTCCTTCTCCTTGGACGACGGCATCAGACCGATGAAACTCAAGAAGTCCTGCACGACGTTCGACTCGGGAGTCGGCTCCCCGGCCAGCCAGTTGTCCGGATCATGGAAAACGACCACCTCACCGCGTTCGGGCTCCCCGCCGAACCAGGGCGTCAGCTTGTCGACCAGTACCCGGTCGCCCCGCTGGAGCGTGTTCTGCATCGAATCCGAGGGGATCGAGAACGCCTGCACCAGAAACGTCTTGATCAGCAGCGCGAGAACCAGCGCGACGACGATCAGCAGCGGCAACTCCTTCCAGAAAGGGCGCTGCTTCCTGACCTTCCTGCCGTCCCCGTCCACAGCCTGCGCGTCCGGATCCGGTGTCTCCTCCGGTGGGCCGGAGGCAGGCTCAGCGGGCTGGCCCGGCCTCTTCGCGGGCTCTCCATGTCCAGGTCGTGCACCGGCAGCCACGTCACTCACATCCAGTCCTCACTCTGCGCCCACGCCTGCTCCGGGCCCCATTCGTTCGAAGCCCACTGCCCCGAACAACGAACGGGAGTTCCGCAGGACCACTGCGTCCCGACCATCTTGTCGTCCGCCGGGCAATTTCCGGGCCGCCCACCACCGACAACCGCCCTCCGGTTGCTCAGCGTGCTCGCCGAGCCACCGGAGGGCGGTTCATCCGTGCCATCCAGCGCCCGCGTCACGGGCACCGGCATCCTTCATCGCGTTCCGGACGGCCTGGGCCGCCGGTCCATCTCCGGCCGGTGGAGACGGGCCCCGGGCTCAGGTCGTCGCACACACCCAGCTGGAGCCGAACCCGCCGATCTCACCGGTGGACGGGTGGCCGAGGCCCGCCTTGATGCAGATCTTCACACCCTCCGGGAAATTGTGGCTGTCTTCCTTCTTCGTGGTGCCGTTGCCGCCGCTGTTCCACACCATGAAGTCGTAGCCCTCGCCCGTCTTGATGGGCGCCACATCGACCTTGAGAGCGGCGGAGAAGCCGTCCGCGCACGTGTCCTTGAGGTACAGCGTGTCGCCGTTGCTGATGAACCAGCCGTCGGACGTGTGGGTGCAGGAGCCGTAGCCGTAGGAGTGCCCCGTGTCGGCGGTGGCCGGAGTGCTCGCAACGGCCACGCCCACGACGGCCGCGGCAAGAGCGCCCATGACCTTCACCCGAGAAATACGTGCCATGTCTTCCCCCTGTGCAGCTGTACTGATCGGTCGTCAAGATCCTATGAAGAACGCCCGGCGAGCGCCTCGCATTTACTCGATCTTGCCGATGCCTTGATCACAACGACATCGCGGCACCCTGCCGAATCGGCACGATTCAACGGATCATGACGGAACATCAGTCACTTCTGGCGGCCGGATTCCAGGCCGGCCCGCCTGCGTCGCCAGAGCACGATCGGCACGGCTCCGGCGATGCCGATCGCACCGGGCGCCACGGCCATCGCGGCGTTCAGGCCCGGCTGGTCGAAGGTCTTCGGGACCGGCAGGGTCGCCCAGCGGTTGATCGGCCACGCCACGACGACGGCCCGGCCGACGACCTCGTCGTTGGAGACCGTGCCGTTGCCCGGGAGTTCCTGGTGGTAGCGGGAGTCGCGGGAGTCCTGACGGTGGTCGCCCATCACCCAGATCCGGCCCTTGGGGACCTCGATCGGGCCGAACGGCTCGTCGTTGCAGGGCGTGTTGCCCGGGAAGATGAACGACTTCTCGTCCAAGGCCTTGCCGTTGACCACGACAGGGCCGTTCTCCTTGCACTCCACCGTGTCGCCGCCGACCGCGATCACCCGCTTGATCAGGTCCTTCTCCTCGGCGGACGGCATCAGACCGATGAAGCTGAGGAACTTCTGGACCACATTCGGGTGGACCTCGGGGGTGTCGTCGAGCCAGCCGCCCGGGTCGTGGAAGACCACGACCTCGCCGCGCTCGGGCTCCGCGCCGAACCAGGGGGTCAGCTTGTCGACCAGCACCCGGTCGCCCCGCTGGAGCGTGTTCTGCATCGAGTCCGAGGGGATCGAGAACGCCTGCACCAGGAACGTCTTGATCAGCAGCGCGAGAACCAGTGCGATGACGATGAGCAGCGGCAGCTCCTTCCAGAAGGAGCGGGGCTTCTTCGCTGCCCTGCCACCGCCGTCCGGAGTGTCGCCGTCACTCCCCGCGTGGCCCGTCGTCCCGGCAGACTCGGCATTGCCCGAACGGTCCGGCCGGTCCTCGGGTTCCTCGTGTCCGGATCGTGCGCCGACGGCCAAATCCCCCACATCCACTCCTTACTCCGTGCCACCGCCTGCGCCCTAGCCGGTACAGGCCCACCACTCCCATAACGAGCGGGAGTTCCGCAGGGGTCGGGAGAGGGATCATTCCGTTGAGATCCTGGGACGACACACTATTCGACGGGCCCGGCCCGGCAGCCGACCCGGCGCGCGCGTCAGGGACCGAGCCGAAAGTCGCGGGCTCCTCCAGTCTTCGCCAATGGCCCAAGGGCCAGGCGATCACGACAGCACGTCCCACGACCTCGTCCTCGGACACCGTGCCATGTTCCGGCTCGTCCAGGTGGTAGCGGGAATCGGCGGAATCGGACCGGTGGTCGCCCATCACGAAGATCCGGCCCGGCGGAACCTTTACCTCGAATTTGATGAGGGAGGGAGGGTTCCCGGGATACAGATAGGGCTCGTCGAGCGGCACTCCGTTGACGGTGATCCGGCCGTCCTTGCCGCAGCATTTCACGGTGTCGCCGCCGACCGCGATCACCCGCTTGATCAGGTCCTGTTCGTCGTCGGAGGGCAGCAGTCCGATGAAGGTCAGCACCTCCTTCGCCTGCTTGACGACGACGGGCGAGTCCTTCTTGCCGACGTTCTCCTGCCTCAGCCAGCGCCCCGGATCCTTGAAAACGACGACGTCGCCGCGCTCGGGCCTGGATCCGAACCAGGGTGTCAGTTTGTCCACGAGCACCCGGTCACCGATCCGGATGGTCTGCTCCATCGATCCCGAAGGGATCACGAAGGCCTGCACCAGGAACGTCTTGAGCACGAGCGCTATCAGCAGTGCCACGCCGACGAGCAGCGGGATCTCCCGTACGGCGGACCCGCGCCGCCGGCGCCTGACCTTGCGGGCCAGCTTCCGCCGCTCCGCCCTGGTGGGCAGTGAACGTTCGGCCGCCGGTCCGCTGCCGGTCAGCGGTGTCCCGGGTTCGGACCCGCCGCGTCCGCGGCCGCGGTTACCCATGGCCCCCGCCCGGCGCCCGTACGGTGGCGAAGGCGGCGCCGTCCGGCAGCGAGCGCAGCCGGCTGGGCGGCCAGCCGATCCAGTCCACCCTGCCGATCACCATGTCGACCGGGACCATGCCGCCGCCCGGCTCTCCCAGGTGGTCACGCGAATCGCGGGAATTGCTGCGGTGGTCACCCATCATCCACAGCGTGCCGTCGGGGACGACGATGTCGAAGCGGGCCCGGGAGGGCGCGTCCCCCGGATACAGATAGCCCTCGGCGACCGGCCGGCCGTTCACCTCGATCCGGCCCCGCTTGTCGCAGCAGACCACCCGGTCACCGCCCACGCCCACCACCCGCTTCACGTAGTCGGTCTCGGCGGGCTCCGCCAGGCCCAGGGACGCGGCCACCGAGTGCATCAGACCGGTGACGGGATTCTCCCGCGGGGGCTCCTGCACAAACGATCCTGTGCCGTCGAAGACCACGACGTCGCCGCGCTGCGGCACGGAGCCGGAGCGGTAGGCCAGTTTGTTCACCAGCACCCGGTCCCCCACCCGCAGTGTGGGCTCCATCGAGCCGCTGGGGATCAGGAAGGGCTGCACCACGTAGTTGCTCAGGAGCAGTACGAAGACCGCGCAGGCTGCCCCGAGCGCGGCGGTCCGCCGCCAGGACATCGATGCGGTGGGCCGGTCCGGGATACGCGAGGAGCGCGACCCCTCCTCCGGCGCCGTTGCGGGTGCGGAGGAGCGGTCGCGCTCCGAGGGCTTTGCTTCCGTGTCCATCGGGGCCAGAGCCTATCCGGCCGTCCTGTGGACCTGGGAGTCAGCTCAGTTGTCGCGCTTCTCCTTGATCTTCGCGGCCTTGCCGCGCAGCTCACGGAGGTAGTACAGCTTGGCGCGACGGACGTCACCGCGGGTGACGAGCTCGATCTTCTCGAAGATCGGGCTGTTCACCGGGAAGGTGCGCTCGACACCGACGCTGAAGGAGACCTTGCGGACCGTGAAGGTCTCGCTGACGCCCGCACCCTGGCGACGGATGACAACGCCCTTGAACTGCTGGATACGGGAGCGGTTGCCCTCGATCACTCGGACGTGGACGTTGACGGTGTCACCGGGGCGGAACGCCGGGACGTCGGTACGCAGCGATGCGGCGTTGACGCCATCGAGCAGGGAAGCCATGTTGTCTGCTTTCTTCGCCGATGCCACAGGTCATCGACGGGAGATAGTGAGAAATGGGGGTGCTGATCGCGTCGGGCGGGCGTCGTTCCCCCTGTGGCAGGGGCGCACGCCGGACGTACAGCAGCGACCTATTGTTCCACGGCCTCGGGCCTGCGCCAAAATCGGCCGCCGGGCTCCGGTGACCAGCCGAGGATGGACAGCATCTCGCGGTCCTTCTTGTCGAACCCCTCGGCGTCGCAGCGCTCGATCAGATCGGGCCGGTTGAGGGCGGTACGACGGAACGCCTCGTCCCGGCGCCAGCGGGCGATCCGCCCGTGGTGGCCGCTGAGCAGCACCTCCGGGATCTCCCTGCCGCGCCACTCGGGCGGCTTGGTGTAGACGGGCCCCTCCAGCAGATTGGCCATCGCACCGGGGGCGAAGGAGTCGTCCCGGTGCGATTCGGCGTTGCCGAGCACCCCGGGCAGCAGCCGGGCGACCGCCTCCGTGATCACCAGCACCGCGGCTTCCCCGCCGGCCAGCACATAGTCCCCGATGGACACCTCGACGACCGGCATCCGGGTGGCGTACTCGTCCATGACCCGTCGGTCGATGCCCTCGTAGCGGGCCGGCGTGAAGATCAGCCACGGCCGCTCGGAGAGCTCGACGGCGAGTTCCTGGGTGAACGGACGGCCGCTGGGCGTTGGCACCACGAGCACCGGGGAGTGCGCCCCGGCCTCGTATCCGCCCGCCAGGGCGTCGTCCAGGGCCTCGCCCCACGGTTCGGTCTTCATGACCATGCCGGGGCCGCCGCCGTACGGGGTGTCGTCGACCGTGTTGTGCCGGTCGTACGTCCAGTCGCGCAGGTCGTGCACATGGACGTCGAGGCGGCCGCGTGCGCGGGCCTTGCCGACGAGGGAGACGTTCAGCGGTTCCAGGTACTCCGGGAAGATCGTGACGACATCGAGGCGCATCAGGCGTCCTTCCCGGCCGCGGGAGCCTCGCCGTCGCCCTCTTCGTCCCGCGCGGAGGCGATCACGGCCTGGCTCGTGTCGATCAGGCCGGGCGGCGGGGTGATCACCGCGCGCTGCTCCGCCAGATCGATCTCGGCGACGATCTCCTCGACGAACGGGATCATCACCTCGCTGCCGTCCGGCCGCTCGACGATGAAGAGGTCCTGGGACGGCAGGTGCGTGATCTCGGTGATCCGGCCGATCTCGGTGCCGTCGGCGAGGACCACGTCGAGGTCCATGAGCTGATGGTCGTAGAACTCCTCGGGGTCCTCCGGGAGTTCCGCCGGGTCGACCTCCGCGATCAGGAGCGTGTTGCGCAGGGCTTCGGCGGCCGTACGGTCGCGGACGCCCTCGAAGCGCAGCAACAGCCGTCCGCTGTGCACCCGGCCGGTCTCGATCGTCAGCGGTCCGGCGCCCGCCGGTTCGGTGGCGAGTACGGCCCCGGGCCTGAGCCTCAACTCCGGCTCGTCCGTACGGACCTCGACGGTGACCTCGCCCTTGATGCCATGGGCGCGGCCGATCCGCGCGACTACCAACTGCACCTTGTGTCTCTCCTGTCGGACGACGACGGGCCGGGGCGGGCGCATGGCCCTCCCCGGCCCGTGCCGGTGTTCAACTCTGTCAGCGAACCTGATCCACATCGACGAGGTCGACGCGGATGCCACGGCCGCCGATGGCGCCCACGACGGTACGCAGCGCGCGTGCGGTGCGGCCGTTGCGACCGATCACCTTCCCGAGGTCGTCGGGGTGGACCCGGACCTCCAGCACGCGACCACGGCGCAGGTTGCGCGAGGCGACCTGCACATCGTCAGGGTTGTCGACGATGCCCTTCACGAGGTGCTCGAGAGCCTCCTCGAGCATGCTCAGGCCTCGGTCGACTCGGCGGGCGCAGCCGCGTCAGCAGCCTCGTCCGCCTTCTTGTCGGCCTTCTTCGCCTTCTGCGTGATGGCCTCGCCCTTGGTCTCCTCGCCGCCGTCCTTGGCCAGGGCCTCGAACAGGGCGCGCTTGTCAGCCTTGGGCTCCGGCTGCAGCAGCGGCGCGGGGGCCGGGAGACCCTTGTGGGCCTGCCAGTCACCGGTGAGCTTCAGGATCGCGAGGACCGGCTCGGTCGGCTGGGCGCCGACGGACAGCCAGTACTGCGCACGCTCCGAGTTGACCTCGATGCGCGAGGGGTTCTGCACCGGGTGGTACAGGCCGATCTCCTCGATGGCCCGGCCGTCACGGCGGGTACGGGAGTCGGCGACGACGATGCGGTAGTGAGGCGAACGGATCTTGCCCAGACGCTTCAGCTTGATCTTGACTGCCACGGAAGTGGTGTCTCCTGGTCTATGACGTGGTTGGGCACAACGAAGATGCCACGTGGGGTTGCGGTACTCGGGTGCCCGATGGACGCGTCAGCCGGAGGAGAGAGGGGTCCTATGCGACTGTCGAGTACAGCTAGCCATTGTGCCACACCGCGTCGGGTCACCCCACCGCGACCGCGGCTTCCGGGATACGGAAGGGCTTTCCGCAGCCTCCGCAGACGATCGGCGCCTGCGCCAGGACCGACGGGACGACCCGCACATTGCGGCCGCAGTCGCAGACGGCCTTGACGCGGACGCCTCCGCCGGAGGAGCCGTGCCGGGCGGCCGGCCCGCGGAAGGAGCGCTTGGTGTCGGCGGCGGTGGCGACCGTGTGCGCCTTGAGGGCGCGCTGCAGCCGCTCGATCGTCGGGCGGTACCGGCGCTTGGCCTCGGGGTTGAGGGTGACCAGCGAGAAGCCGCTGCTGGGGTGGGGCTCCTCGGCGTGGTCGAGGCCCAGCTCCTCGGCGATCGCGAGGAATCTGCGGTTGTGGTAGCGGCCGGCGCGCGAAGTGTCGCGGACTCCTCGCGCGGCGGCGATGCCGTGGACTGCCTCGTGCAGCAGTCGCTCGAAGGAGAGCTCGGCGCCACAGGCGGACGAGGACTCTCCGATCAGGGACTCGGGCGCGGCTAGATCCGGCAGCTCGGGGTGGTACCGCTGAATATCGGCCCACGCCTGTGCCAGCTCTGCGGCAAGTACAGGTGGTGTCGTGCTCACGTCGTGACAACGAGCGTGAGTGCCCCGGTGTTCCGATTCCGGGCCATCCCAAATAATTTGCACGTACCAGTCAGTTGCCATTGATGTGTCCCGACGAGGGCGGGTGCGCAGAACTGCGGAGAAGCCTCACAGCTCGCACCAAGGTGGTACGTAGCGACGCGTACGCCGGACGCGTAGGCGGCCACCGTACGCCGGGGCGCCGAACGCCCGGAACGGTGGGTGGGGCGTCAGTAGGCGCGTGCCACCAGGGCGACATTACCGGGCGCGTCGTCCGCGTCGGGCACCGACCCGTCCCCGGCGACCAGGCACCGTACGGACACCCCGTGCTCCGCGAGCCGGGCCTCCCCCGCCGGGCCGAGGGACGACCAGGCGATACGGGCCCAGCCGCCCGCGAGGGCCGCCTCCACGGCCTCCGCCACGGTCGCGACCTCGCTGGTGGCGGACTCGCGCCGGCTCCGGGACTCCCGCAGCAGCGCCGCCTGGTCCTCCTCCAGGACCGCCGGGAGCAACGCGGGCAGGGCCTCGACGGCGACCGGCTCCTTCCCGCCGGGCACACGCCGGGCCAGCATCGCGGTGCCGGCCGCCAGATCGCGCGGACCGATCTCGATCCGCACCGGCACGCCCTTCAGCTCCCAGTCGACCGCGCGGCGGCCGAACGGGGTGTCCGTGCGGTCGTCGACCTCGGTCCTGATCCCCGCCGCGCGCAGCCGCTCCGCGACGGACCGGACCGCGGCCAGCACGGCCTCGTCCTCCTTGACCGCGAGGACGACCGCCTGGACGGGCGCGAGCCGGGGCGGCACCCGGAGCCCGTGGTCGTCGCCGTGCGCCATGATCAGACCGCCGACCATCCGGGTCGAGGAGCCCCACGAGGTCTGCCGGACGAGCTCCTGCCTGCCCTCCCTGGAGAGGTAGCTGGTGTGGAAGGCCTTGGCGAAATTGGTGCCGAGCTCGTGGCTCGTACCCATCTGCAGGGCCTTGCCGTCCCGCATCATCGCTTCGAGCGTGAGCGTGTTGACGGCCCCGGCGAACCGCTCCGCCGGGGTCTTGCGGCCGAGGACCACGTCGATGCCCAGCACATTGACCATGAAGTCGGCGTACACGTCACGGTGGATGTACGCAGCGAAGTCCCGGGCCTCCTCATCGGTGGCATGGGCGGTGTGGCCCTCCTGCCAGAGGAATTCCGTCGTACGGAGAAAGACCCGCGGGCGCATCTCCCAGCGCACGACGTTCGCCCACTGGTTGATCAGGAGCGGCAGATCCCGGTAGCTCTGCACCCACTTCGAGAAGTACTCGTTGATGATCGTTTCGGAGGTCGGCCGCACCACCACGGGCTCTTCGAGCTCTTTCCCGCCGCCGTGGGTGACTGTCGCGAGCTCCGGCGCGAAGCCCTCGACGTGCTCGGCCTCGCGTGTCAGGTAAGACTGGGGGATGAAGAGCGGGAAGTAGGCGTTCCGGGCGCCCGCCTTTTTGATCCGGGCATCCAGCTCCTGCTGCATCCGCTCCCACAGGCTGTATCCGTACGGCCGGATGACCATGGTGCCGCGCACCGGGCCGTTGTCCGCGAGTTCGGCCTTGTTGATCAGATCCTGGTACCAGCGGGGAAAGTCCTCGGCCTGGGGCGTGAGAACGGGTGCCTTTGCCATGGCGCGCATCGTACGGCGACACCGCCCACCGCACGGGGCGACGGGCCCCGGTCCGGCGGGCCTTCCCCACGGACGCACCACCGCGGCACACAACCATTGCCATCGGACCCCTGGACGCGACCGCGGATGCGCAGTTCTCTGACATACGGGGGAAGCGGGCGCACACGTACACGGGGGGGAGCATTCACTCGGGCACTTCCGATCGGACACGGCCGACCTCTCGGCGGATTGGGGCGCTTTCCATGACACCAACGCTCGTCCGGCACCACAGCCACGCGGAAACGTCCACCCGGGTGGAACCCGGTAACCGTGCCCGGGACTGGGCCGAGATCCAGGAGCGGATGCTGGCACCGCTGTACGAAGCGGTGTACGAGCGGCTCGAGGTGGGATCCGGTACCCGGCTGCTCTCCCTCGGCTGCGGCTCCGGTCTCGCGCTGCTGATCGCTGCCGCCCGTGGGGCGGGCGTCACCGGCGTGGACACCGACCTCGAACGGCTGGCGCTCGCCCGGACCCGGCTGCTGCCCGGTCCCGGAAGCGACGCCGGGCCCGTGGCCGGGCACCCGCGGCTCCTGGAGGGTGATCCGTCCACCGCCCGGCCGTCCGACGGAGCGCCGTACACCCTGATCACCGCGTTCACCCCGGTCGGCTGCTCGTCCGACGACGGCGAGGGGCTGGTGGCCGCGCTGCGGTCCGCGGTGCCGCTGGCCGCCCGGGGCAGCACCGTGGTGCTCACCGGCTGGGGTCCGCCGGAGCGCTGTGCCACGGCGCCCGTGCTGCGGGTGGCGGGGCGACTGTCCGACCGGGACCGGGACCGGGACCGGGACCGGGACCGGGACCGGGTCCCGCGCACCGGCGGCTGGCGGCCGTCGGGCCGGGACGACCTGGAGGAGCTGGCGTTCCGGGCCGGCCTGAATCCCGACGGCTCGGGCCGGGTGGCCTGCCCGTTCGGGTACGCGGACATGGACAGCGCGGTGCGGGGGCTGCTCTCCACCCGGCTCTTCGACGCGGCGGTACGGGCGACGGACCGGGCCCAGGTGGAGAAGGAGGTCGCGGAGGCCCTTCATCCGCACCGGCGCCGGGACGGCACGATCTGGATGCCGAACGTCTTCCGCTATCTCGTCTGCACCACCTGAGCGACCAGCTCGTCCGCACCGCCTGAGCGACCGCCCCGCGTGCGTGGCCCGCGCGGCGGCCGCTACTTGGCCAGGCGGGTGATGCCGGCCGCCCGGTAGGCCTCGGCCTCGTCCAACGTCTCGTTCGCCAGGAGCGCGGCGGACAGCGAGTCCAGCCGGTCCCGGTTCTCGCGCAGGAGCCGGCAGGCCACCTCGTAGCACTCGTCGACGATCCGCCGCATCTCGCCGTCCACCGCGTCGAGCGTGGCGGGGGCCGCCGACAGGCCGTACGCCTGCTGGGCGTCGCTCGGGATCGCCGTCAGCCGGCCCACCTTGTGGCTCATGCCCCAGCGGCCGACCATGCCGCGGGCCAGATTGGTGACCTGTTCCAGATCGCTCTCCGCGCCGGTGGTGATCACGTCGAAGACCACCTGCTCGGCCGCCATGCCGCCGAGCGCCCCGACGATGCGGCCGCGCAGATACTCCTCGGTGTACGCGTACTTGTCGGCGTCCGGCGTCGAGAGCGTGACGCCCAGGGCCCGGCCGCGCGGCACGATGGTGACCTTGCGGACCGGGTCGGCGCCCGGCTGGACCATGCCGAGCAGGGCGTGGCCGCTCTCGTGGTACGCGGTCCTGCGGCGTTCCTCGTCGGACATGACCAGTGAGCGTTCCGCACCCAGCTGGACCTTCTCCAGCGCGTCCGAGAAATCGGGCTGGGTGACCTCGGACTGCTGGCGCTTGACCGCCAGGAGCGCGGCCTCATTGGCCAGGTTGGCCAGATCCGCACCGGTCATTCCGGGGGTCGTACCGGCCACCTGGGCCAGGTTCACATCGTCGGCGAGCGGGATCTGCCGGGTGTGGATCTCCAGGATCGCCTCCCGGCCGGTCCGGTCCGGCGGGCTGACCTGGACGATCCGGTCGAAGCGGCCGGGCCGGGTGAGGGCGGGGTCGAGCACGTCGGCGCGGTTGGTGGCGGCGAGCACGACGACGCCCTCCGAGCCGGAGAAGCCGTCCATCTCGGTGAGGATCTGGTTGAGCGTCTGCTCGCGCTCGTCGTGGCCGCCCATGCCGGAGCCGCCGCCCCGCGCCCGGCCGATGGTATCGATCTCGTCGATGAAGACGATGGCGGGGGCGACCTTGCGCGCCTCCGCGAAGAGTTCCCGGACCCGGCTCGCGCCGACGCCGACGATCATCTCGATGAACTCGGAGGCCGATGCCGAGAAGAACGGCACTCCGGCCTCACCGGCGACGGCCCGTGCCAGCAGGGTCTTGCCGGTGCCGGGCGGTCCCGCGAGCAGCACTCCGCCGGGCATCCGGGCGCCCATCCTCCGGTACGCCTGCGGGTTCTTCAGGAAGTCCACGACGTCGTTGAGTTCGCCCTCGACCTCGTCGATCCCGGCCACGTCCTTGAAGGTGGTGCGCTTGGCACCCTCCAGCTCGACGGGCTTGGGCGGGGCCTTGCGCCCGAAGCCGCCCATCCCGCCGCCCATGCCCCTGGACATCCGCCGGGCGATGAACACCCAGAGCACGACGAGCAGCAGCATGGGCGCGAGCGAGATCAGCAGGTTGGCGAGGAAGCTGCGCTGCTGGACGACCGGTTCGGCGGTGACCGTGACGTCGTCCTTGACCAGTTCGGCCCAGAGGTTGTCGTCCGCGAAGGCCGGCCGCTGGGTGACGAACTTCGTGTACTTGTCGTCGCTCCCCGGTACCTTCGCCTCCTTCTTGAGCTGCCCCTCGATGGCATCGCCCTTGGAGTAGATCTTGGAGACATTGCCCGCGGTGACCTGCTTGCTGAACTCCGTGTACGCGATCGTCCGCTCCTCCTCCCCGTTGAAGAAGGACAGCACCAGATTGGCGATCAGATAGACGGCGAGCGCGGTCAGCAGCAGTCCGCCCCAGCCTCCCGGCATCTTTCGGCCCGGCGGCGGAGGCGGCGGGGCGCCCTCGGAGCGCCACGGCTGATCGGTTCGATCGCGGGGAGGTACGGGGTTGGTCACGCGCGCTCCTCTGCCGACAGCCAGTGAATGTGACATTAGATGAGAAACCAACCCAAAGCCCCCTGTGGGCCCATCCAGTGGGCCCACAGGGGGAAGCGCGCCCGGCGGATGGCCCCCTCACGAACTTCTTGTCAATATCCAGAATCCTGTTTACTGTTTGGTTCGTGAACGATTTCGATGACCGCTTCCTCACTCGGAACGGCCTCGCCGCCCGGCAGCTCGCCGTCCTGTTGCTCAACCACGAGCCGGACACCCGCCTGCCCCGCGTGCGCGACTTCGCCGAGGAGCTGGGCTGCGGAAACGGAACCGTTCAGGCGGCCCTGCAACTGCTGGAGGATTCCGGGGCGATCGAGACGACCGCCCGCGGCCATCTCGGCACATTCCTTGTCCGCTCGGACCGCTCCATCCTCTGGCGCCTGTCCGGACTCGGCACACTGCTCGCCGCGATGCCGCTCCCGTACTCACGCAGGTACGAAGGCTTGGCGACCGGGCTGCGCAGCGCCTTCGAGGAGGCGGGCGCCCCGTTCGCGATCACGTTCATGCGGGGCGCCGGGGCGCGTACCGCCGCCCTGCTGGAGGGCAAGGTCGACCTCGTCGTCCTGTCCCGCTTCGCGGCCGACCAGTTGATCGCCGAACACCCGGTGGAGCTGGTCGCCGACCTGGGCCCCGCCACCTACGTCGGCGCGCACGGCATGCTGCTGCGGCACGGCGTCGACCTGGACTCCCCCGGGCTGCGGGTGGCCGTCGACCACGCGTCCGAGGATCTGCGGATGCTCGTGGAGCGGGTCTTCGCCGGCCGGAAGGACATCGAGTGGCTGGAGGTCTCGTACATGCAGCTGCGCGATCTCTTCGCCCGCAACGAGGTCGACGCCACCGTCTGGAACCTGGACGAGGTGCAGGACCGGCTCGGACTCGGCGTCGATGTGCTCCCGCTCGGCGACGAGGTCACCCGGGAGCTGTCACTGCGCAACTCCAGTGCCGCCGTCATCGGCCGGACCGACGGGGCGAAGGCCCTCGCCGCGGTCCGGGACTCGCTCGATCTGTCGCTGGTGACCCGGCTGCAGAGCGAAGTACTGCGGGGCGAGCGCGTGCCCTCGTACTGACCGGCGGGTCGGGTGATGTGGATCTCGCCCGCGCGGGACGCCCGCCGACATCAAAATACAGAATCCTGGTTACTGTTTGATTTTAGGAGGATCACCATGGACGACCAGCTCGCACTGCGGATCCAGCTCTTCCGCGAAGGCGGTCAGGTCCGGCCCGAGGTGGCCGACTTCGTCACCGCCGAGCTGACCGCCCTCGAAGCCGACGGCCGGACTGTCACCGAAGCGACCGCGGGCATGCTGACCAGCCATCTGATGATGGCGCTCACCCGGCTCCTCGACGGCGAACCGATCGAACAGTTCCTCACCGACGACCAGGTCGCCGCCGAACTGGCCGGACACCCCGACGCCGTCGAACGCGCCCGCGCCGTATCCGCGCGGGCCGAGCGGGAACTCGGCGCCGCGCTCCCCGACTCGGAGGTCAACTTCCTCGGCATGCACCTCGCCGTACTGGCCCAGCAGTCACCGGCCACCCCCGCTTCCTGACCGGCCCCGGCGCGTGGAACAGACACGTCCCGGCACACAGAAACAGACACACAGAGAAGAGACAGCCATGACGAAGATCCTCACCGGTGGAGTCGGCAAGGTCGAGGTCGCCCAGACGATCGGCAAGCTCGGGATCGACTCCCTCGACATCGTCACCTCCAGCGACATGGACGCCGCGATGAAGCTCCGGGTCGGGCAGGCCGACTACTACCTCGGCACGTGCCGCACGGGTGCCGGTGCCTCCCTCGGCGTCCTCGTCGGCCTCATGGGCAGCGCCGCCTGCCACACCTTCGGCCGCAGCGTGCCCACCGAGGAGGAGATCAGCGCCCTGATCGCCGACGGCAAGAAGGTCTTCGGCTTCTCGATGGACCAGATCGACGCCATCGCCCCACTCATGGCGCGCGCCATCGCCGCCCGCGGCTGATCCGGCCGCCTCTCCCCCTCCCGGGCACGAAGGAGTGATTCGTGAGCACCACACTCGCCGCCGGCACCAGCCTTGATTTCACGCTGGCCCAGCAACTGACCGTGATAGCCCTCTGTGCGCTGACGGCGTACATCTCGCACATGGCTCTGGCCGTCTTCAACGACGGCGTACGTCCGTTCCTGCTGGACTTCATCCAGGGGCGCACCACCCGCAGCGCGACGACGGCGGTCTCCTTCGGCCTCTCCGCCGGGTTCATCTTCGGACTCGGCGCCCCGATGGCACTCTCCACCGGCGTGCTCAACCCGTGGCTCGTCTTCCTGCCCACCGACATCCTCGGCATGCTGGCGCCGAAGAAGTGGCTCGCGCCGATCCTCGGCGGCGGCTGGGGCGCGGTCGTCGTCTTCGGACTGAACGGCGCCAACAACGTCGCCCACGACCTGCCCGTCGACTTCATCACCGCCATGCAGCAGATGTCGACGCCGATCCTCTTCCTCTTCACGCTGTTCCCGGTGCTCGCCATCACCAAGCAGTTCGGCCGCAAGTGGGGCAGCATCGCCGGAGTCCTGGAACTCGCTCTGGTGGTCATGACCATGAAGGTCTGGCCGAAGATGTTCGCCGGGGCGCTGGCCATGGCCGTCGGCGTGCTGATGCTGATCGCCCTGGCCGTCGCCAAGGACATGAAGCAGCGCAGGGCCGACCGGGCCGCGGGTGTCACCGAGGTCGTCCTGGAGGACGACCCGATGGCCTCGCTCTTCAGCGCCAGCGCGGCCCGCCTGCGCAAGTACCTCCCGCTGTTCATGGTGCTCGGCGCCGGAGTCTGTGTGCTGGCCCAGATGCACATATTCGGCGGCGGCGAAGCGACCAGCTTCCTGATCGCCAAGGGGCAGTACTCCGAGGCCGCCCAGGTCGACTTCTACCGGGTCTTCGGCTTCATCCCGCTGATCGCGACGACCGCGCTGGCCTCCGGCGCGTACGGCATCGCGGGATTCACGCTGGTGTACCCGATCGGCTACCTGATGCCGAACCCGTTCCTGGCAGCGGCCGTCGGCGCCGCCGTCTTCGCCGCCGAGGTCCTGGCCCTCTCGTACATCGGCAAGGTCCTCGGCAAGCTCCCCAGCGTCCGTGACTCCTCGGAACACCTGCGCAGCGCGATCGGGGACACCCTGCAGCTCGCGATCCTCTTCGGCTCGCTGATGGCCGCCAATGCCATGGGCGGCGGACTCGGCATCCTCGTCGTCGGCGGGCTCTACCTGCTGAACGAGGCGATGGGCCGGCCGGTCGTGAAGATGGCCGCCGCTCCCGCCGCGGTGATCGTCGGCGGCATCCTCCTCAACGTCCTGTACTGGCTCGACCTGTTCACCCCGATCAAGGGCTGAGGCCGGGTACGTACACGAAGAAGGAACCCCCCACGATGAACCACCCCGCACCGCCCGTCCTGCGCACCGTCGTCGGCGATCTCGCAGCCGATTCCGTGGCCGGCCCCGCCCTCGCCCATGAACACCTCGTCCTCGACCTGGACCATAGGGGCGACGGCGCGGCCGTCCTCGACCCGGGCCTCCACTCCGCGGCGGTCACCGCCGAACTCGCCGCCCTGCGCGCCGAGTTCGGCCTCTCCCTCGTCGTCGAACTGACCTGCCGCGGCATGGGCCGCGACGTCCGCGCGCTGGCCCGCATCGCCCGGGACGCGCGGATCGCCGTCGTAGCCGCGACCGGCTGGTACTACGAGCCGTTCCACACCCCCGAGATCGACGACAGCAGCGTCGAAGAGCTCACCGGCACGCTCGTCCAGGAGATCGTCGGCGGTATCGGCGCCACCGGCATCCGCCCCGGTGTTCTCGGCGAGATCGGCAGCCACGGCGACACCCCGACCGCGCCCGAGGCCAAGGTGCTGCGCGCCAGTGCGCGGGCCGCCCTCGCCACCGGCCTCTCCGTCGCCACCCACGCCCAGCTCGGCCGCGGCGGAATCGCCCAGCTGCAACTGCTGACCGGCGAGGGCCTGCCGCCCCACCGCATCAGCATCGGCCACCAGGATCTGCTCGACGACCCCGCCGTCCACAAGGAGCTGGCGGCGAGCGGGGCGTACGTCGCGTTCGACACCGTCGGCAAGGACGGCTACCAGAGCGACGACACCCGGCTGCGGCTGCTGCTCGCCCTCGTCGAGGCCGGGCACGCCGACCGGGTGCTGCTCAGCTGCGACATCTCCCGCCACGGCTACCTCCTGGACGAAGGCGGCCGGGGATACGGACATCTCTTCCGGAGCTTCCTGCCCACGGCCCGTGCGGCCGGTGTCGACGACGACCTGATCGACCTGATGACCCGCCGTAATCCGCTCCGCTTCCTGACCGGCGCGCGCGTGGAGGAATTCTGACCATGAGCCCTGTACTTCCGCAGACCTTCCCGCTCGCGACGGTGGAGCTGGACGAAGCGATCGCCAGACAGTTCCGGCTTCTGGAGGCCACCGCCGCGCACTTCGAGGGGCCCCAGCTCTTCGACGCGGACGCCGGAGTCGTCCCCGGTCTCGGCCGCCCCCGCACCACCGCCCGCGTCGAAGCCGTACTCGCGGACTTCTTCGGCGCCGAGGACGCCGCCTTCGTCCAGGGCGCGGGCACCGGCGCGATCCGCGCCGCCCTGGGCGCCGCCGTACGGGCGGGCGACCCGCTGCTCATCCACCGGGCCCCCGTCTACCGCACCACCGAGGTCACGCTGCGCGGCATCGGTGTACGGACCGTCGAGGTCGACTTCAACGACCCGCGGGCGCTGCGCGAGGCCCTGGAGTCCGGCCGGTTCCGGTGGGCCTACGTCCAGCACACCCGGCAGCGGCTCGCCGACTCCTACGACCCCGCGGAGGTACTCGCCGCCTGCCGGGCCGCCGGAGTCCGCACCCTCGTCGACGACAACTACGCCGTCATGCGCACCCCCGCCGCGGGAGTGGAGCTGGGTGCCGATGCCTCCTGCTTCTCACTGTTCAAACTGCACGGCCCCGAAGGCGTCGGCATCGTGGTCGGCGCCCGCGATCTGGTCGCGCACATCCGCCGCGACAACTACTCCGGCGGCGGACAGGTCCAGGGCCATCAGGCGCTCGACGCCCTGCGCGCCCTCACCCATGTACCGGTCATGTGGTCCGTGCAGTCCCGGGTCGGCGCCGAGGTCGCCGAGCGGCTGGCCGCGGGCGAAGTGGACGGCGTCGCCGAGGTACGGATCGCCAACGCCCAGGACCGCTGCCTGCTCGTCCGCCTCGACCGGCCGGTCGCGAAGGAACTGCCCACCGTCGCCGCCCGCTTCGGAGCCGCCCCCTACCCCGTCGGCTCCAACTCGCGCTACGAGATCGCGCCGCTCTTCTACCGGATGTCCAGCTCCGCCCTCGACGACTCCCCCGAGCTGGCCGACTGGACCGTACGCATCAACCCGATGCGGGCGGGCGCGGATCTCGTCATCGACATCCTGCGCCGCTCGCTCGACGCGCTGAACGACCCGGAGGACGACTGACCGTGTTTCTCGACACCGTGCTCGCCCGCAACCCCGAGCTCGTCGACGCCGCGGCCACCCTTCACCGGCGCGGCGAGATCCCGCCCGACACCTATGTGATGGACCTCGACGCCGTCGAGGCCAACGCCGCGCTGCTGGCGGCCGAGGCCGAACGGGTCGGCATCGGCCTCTGGTTCGTCGTCAAACAGCTGGGCCGCAACCCCGAGCTGATCCGGGCCGTCGCCCGGCACATCCCCAAGTTCGCCGCCATCGATCCGCCCGAGGCCCGCACCCTGCACGCTGCGGGCGCACGGGCCGGCAACCTCGGCCACCTGGTCCAGATCCCCCGCCGCGCACTGCCCGAAATGCTGGCCTGGCGCCCCGAGACCGTCACCGTGTTCGACCTCGCCAACGCCCGGGCCGTGTCCGAGACCGCCCAGCGGCTCGGCTTCGTCCAGGACGTTCTCGTACGGCTCGAAGGCGCCGAGGGCACCGTCTACCCCGGCCAGGAGGGCGGCATCCCGCTCGGCCGCCTCGACGCGTTCGCCGAAGCGGCCGAGCAACTGCCCGGCATCCGGATCGCGGGCGTCACCGCCTTCCCCTGCGTCCTGTGCGACCCGGCGACCGGCATCCCCCACGCCACCCCCAACTTCGCGCTCGCCCTCAAGGCCCGCGAAGTCCTGGCCGCCCGGGGACACGAGCACCTCAAACTGAGCGCCCCCAGCGCCACCTCGGTGGCCTCCCTCCCGCTGCTCGCCGAACTCGGCGCCACCCACGGCGAACCCGGCCACGCGCTCACCGGCACCACCCCACTGCACGCCCTCGACCCGCAGCAGCCCGAGAAGCCCGCGTACGTGTACGTCAGCGAGGTCGCCCACACCCTCGACGACGGCCGCCCGGCGATCCGCGGCGGCGGCTTCTACGCCAGGTCCCACATCCGCAGTGCCCTGCTGCCGCGCACCGACGCACGCCTCGGCGTGCAGGACGCACCCGCCGAGAACATCGACTACTACCGGCTGCTCGACGCTCCCGCCGACGGCCAGGACGTCCGGCTCGGCGACACCGCACTGCTCGCCTTCCGTACCCAGATCTTCGTCACCCGTTCGACCGTCGCCGTCGTCTCCGGACTCGACTCCGGCACGCCCCGGCTGAGCGGGCTGTACGACGCCCAGGGCCGGGCCCTGTAGGGCCGACCCCCCCTGAATAGGAGGCACCCATGGCCAAGACCGTCATCGTCGTCATCGACGGATTCGGCATCGGCGCCATGCCCGACGCGGGCACCCTGCGCCCCGGCGATCTCACCGCCGACACCTGCGGACACGTCCTCGACCACTGCCGCGCGGCCCTCGGCCGGCCGCTGCGCCTGCCGATGCTCGGTGCACTGGGTCTCGGCCTGGTCCACCCGCACCAGGACCTCGCCCGCCGTACCCGTCTGCCCGTCGCCGCGGGCCGCGCCGCGCTCGGCTATCCCGGCGCCGACACCTTCGCGGGCCACCAGACGATGATGGGCGCCGACTTCAGCCGGGTCACCGTGGCCCGGCTCGCCGACCATCTGGCCGAGGTGGCCGCCGCCCTCGAAGCGGAGGGCCACCGCGTCGAACCGCTGGACGGCAAGCCGCTCCTCGTCGTCGACGGCACGGTCCTCGTCCACGACAACCTGGAGGCCGACCCCGGGATCAACTGGAACGCCTCCGGCCGCCTGGAGGACCTGTCCTTCGACGGCCCCGGCGGGATCCTCGCCATCGCCCGTACCGTCCGCGCGGTCGCGCCCGTCGCCCGGGTCATCGCGGTCGGCGGCCACGCGGACGGCCCGCTGAGGCAGTTCGTGCGTCCCGGCGACGCGGGAACCGTCGGCCTCGACACCCCCGCCACCGGCTTCTACCGCAACGGCGGTCTGGAAGTTCAGCACCTGGGCGCCGAGCTCGATCACACCCGCCAGCTCCCCGGTCTGGCCGCCCGCGCCGGCATCCCGGTCACCCTGGTGGGCAAGGCCGCCGACATCCTGGCCTGCGAGGCGGCGCGGCGGCACCCGGCCGTGAAGAGCGCCGACGTGCTCTCGTACACCCTCGAAGCGGTACGCGCCCCCGGCGACGCGCTCGTCGTCGCCAACGTCCAGGAGACCGACCTGGCGGGGCACCAGCAGGACACCGAGCGCTACGGACACCTCCTGGAACAGGTGGATGCCGGGCTCGCCGGGCTCGTGGCGCTGCTCGACAGCCCCGGCGACCGGCTGATCGTCACCGGCGACCACGGGAACGACCCCACGATCGGGCACGCCCACCACACCCGCGAGTACGTGCCGGTGCTGATCCACCGGCCCGGCACGGACGGCGTGGAACTGCTGCCGGACGCGGACAGCCTCGCGGATGTGGGCGCCACCGCGGCCGTATCGCTGTCCCTGGACCCGGCGGGGCTGGCCAACGGCACGGCACTGCGGCCGGGACGGCTCGCCGCATAGGAACATGCGCAGGGGGCGCCCACCACCGGTGGGCGCCCCCTGCGCATGTCGTCGGGCGATCAGCCCATGAACTTCTTGAACTCGTCCGGCAGCTCGAAGTTCTGGTCCTCCTGCGCGGGCAGACCGAAGGCGCCGCCCTGCGCCGCCTGCTCGCGACGGGCCGCCGCGGCCTGCTCCTCGGCCTTGCGCTTCATCGGGTTGCCGCTCTTGCGCTTGCCCTTGGCCTGCTTGACCTGCTTCTTCTGCCGGCCGGGGCCACCGCCCATGCCCGGCATCCCGGGCATCCCCGGCATGCCGCCGCCCTGGGCCATCTTCGACATCATCTTGCGGGCGTCGAAGAACCGCTCCACCAGGTTCTTCACCGCACTGACCTCGACACCGGAACCCTTGGCGATGCGGGCCCGGCGCGAGCCGTTGATGATCGTCGGCTCGGCGCGCTCCTTCGGGGTCATCGACTTGATGATCGCGGCGGTGCGGTCCACGTCGCGCTCGTCGATGTTGTTGATCTGGTCCTTGATCTGCCCCATGCCGGGCAGCATCCCGAGCAGCTTGGAGATGGAGCCCATCTTCCGGACCTGCTCCATCTGGGCCAGGAAGTCGTCGAGCGTGAAGTCCTTGCCCTTGCTGGACGCCAGCTTGGAGGCCATTTTGGCGGCCTCTTCCTGGCTGAAGGTCTTCTCCGCCTGCTCGATCAGGGTGAGCAGGTCACCCATGTCGAGGATGCGGGACGCCATGCGGTCGGGGTGGAAGGCGTCGAAGTCCTCGAGCTTCTCACCGTTCGACGCGAACATGATCTGCTTGCCCGTGACGTGGGCGATCGACAGGGCCGCACCACCGCGGGCGTCACCGTCGAGCTTGGAGAGCACCACGCCGTCGAAGCCGACGCCGTCGCGGAAGGACTCGGCGGTGTTGACCGCGTCCTGGCCGATCATCGCGTCGACCACGAAGAGGATCTCGTCGGGGCTGACGGCGTCGCGGATGTCCGCGGCCTGCTGCATCAGCTCCTGGTCGATACCGAGGCGGCCGGCGGTGTCGACGATCACGACGTCGAACTGCTTGGTGCGGGCGTACTCGATCGAGTCCTTGGCGACCTGGACCGGGTCACCGACCCCATTGCCCGGCTCGGGCGCATACACCGCGACACCGGCGCGGTCGGCGACGACGCTGAGCTGGTTGACGGCGTTGGGCCGCTGGAGGTCACAGGCGACGAGCAGCGGGGAGTGGCCCTGGCCCTTGAGCCAGAGGCCGAGCTTTCCGGCGAGGGTCGTCTTACCAGCACCCTGGAGACCGGCGAGCATGATCACGGTGGGCGCGGTCTTGGCGAACCGCAGCCGCCGGGTCTCGCCGCCGAGGATGCCCACGAGCTCCTCGTTGACGATCTTGACGACCTGCTGGGCGGGGTTCAGCGCCTGGGAGACCTCGACGCCGCGCGCCCGCTCCTTGACGTTGGCGATGAAGGCGCGGACGACGGGCAGCGCGACATCCGCTTCGAGCAGGGCGATACGGATCTCGCGAGCCGTGGCGTCGATGTCCGCCTCGGACAAGCGGCCCTTGCCCCTGAGGTTCTTGAAAGTCGCGGCAAGGCGGTCGGAGAGAGTATCGAACACGGCGCTCGTCGGTCCTCAGGGTCGGGGGCAAAGTGGATTCGGTACCCCAGGGTATCCGGCTCGGAAGAAACGATGACCCCTGCCCGGGAAATCCCGGGCGCAGTCCGCGTCGCGTGCTTTCCTCGTCACGCCCGCAGCGCGGCCTCCACCGCGTTCGCCACCGCGAGCGCCCGCTCCTCGGGCAGCGGCTTCCCGTCGGTGTCCGTGACGTAGAAGGCGTCCACCGCGTTCGCCCCCAGGGTCGACACATGCGCGCTGCGCACCCGTACCCCGCTCTGTTCCAGCGCCCGGCCGATCCGGTGCAGCAGTCCCGGGGCGTCCTGGGCCCGCACCTCGATCACCGTGGCCAGCCGGGAGTCGGCCGCCGCGACGGTCACCCTCGGCGGCGGCGCCTTCACCCCGCGGCGGCGCGGGTAGGCGGCCTCGCGTTCGGCGAGCCGGGCCCGGATGTCCAGTGAGCCGTCCAGGGCGCGTACGAGGTCGGCGCGGAGCCGGGTGGCCTGCGGCAGCGAGCCGTACTCGGCCGCGACCCGCCAGCTGAGCAGCAGCAGGTCCGCGGGCTCGCCCAGCTCGGTGGGGAGCTCCACGGCGCGCAGGTCGGCGGCGCGCACGGTGAGGCGGTGCAGGGCGAGGACGCCCGCCGCGGCGGGCAGCACGCCGGGCCGGTCCGGCAGGGCGATGTGGAGCTCGACGCCGACGGGTTCCGGTCCGCCGTCCTCGTTCGGGGCCTCGGCCTGGGCGCGAAGGGCGAGAACGGGTCCGCCGGTGCGCAGGGCCTCGACGGCGAGGCGCTCCTGTTCGGCACCGGGCGCGGCGGGTTCCGGCTCCTGCGGGGCCTGGCCGGCGAGCACGGCGGCGACGCGCCCCACGAGGTCGGCGACGAGGGAGGCGCGCCAGGCGGACCAGGCGGCGGGCCCGGTGGCGAGGGCGTCGGCCTCGGTGAGCGCGTGCAGAAGCTCCAGGGTGGCGGCGCTCCTGACGGCGGCGGCGACGGAGCGGACGGTCGCCGGGTCGTCGAGGTCGCGCCGGGTGGCGGTCTCGACGAGCAGCAGGTGGTGGCGTACGAGGGTGGCGACGACGCCCACGTCGTGCTGGTCGAAGCCGATCCGGGCGGCCATGTCCCGGGCGATGACCTCACCGGCCGCGGAGTGGTCGCCGGGCCAGCCCTTGCCGATGTCGTGCAGGAGGGCTGCGACGAGGAGGAGGTCGGGGCGGTGGACGCGGCGGGTGAGGGAGGAGGCGCGGACGGCCGTTTCGACGAGGTGGCGGTCGACGGTCCAGGTGTGGACGGGGTTGCGCTGGGGGCGGCAGTGGACTCGTTCCCAGTCCGGGAGCAGCCGGGTGATGAGCCCTTCGGCTTCGAGTGCCTCCCAGACCGGGACGGTGGCCTCGCCCGCGCCGAGCAGGGTGACCAGTTCCTCGCGGGCCTCGGCGGGCCAGGGCACCGGCAGCGGGTGCGCGGCGGTGGCGAGCCGGCGTACGACGTGGCGGGAGAGCGGGAGCTCGGACTGGGCGGCCGCGGCGGCGGCGCGCAGCACGAGCACCGGGTCGCGCTCGGGGCGGGCGGTGCGGGCGAGGACCACTTCGCCGTCGGCCTCGACGACGCCCTCGGCGAGCGGGGTGCGCTCCGGGGCGGCCGCCCTGCCGCCGCCCAGCATGGCGCGCAGCCGAGGGCGCACGGACCGGGCGCGCAGGACGCGGTTGACCTCGCGCCAGGTGACGTCGGTGGCGTACGAGATGGTGCGGGCGGCCTCGTAGACCTGGCGGAGCAGGGCGTCCGCGTCGAGCAGGCCGAGCTCGCCGGCGACCTGGTCCTGTTCCTGGAGGGCGAGGCGGTCGGTGGCGCGGCCGGTGGTGAGGTGGAGGGCGTCACGGGCGTCGAGGAGGACGCGGCGGGCTTCGGCGAGCCCTTCGCGGGGCGCGTCGGCGACCCAGGACGCGGCGACGGCGCGCAGGGCGGTGGCGTCCCGCAGTCCGCCGCGGGCCTCCTTGAGGTCGGGTTCGAGGAGAAATTGGAGCTCGCCCTGGCGATCGGCCCGTTCGCGGCAGAGCTCGTCGAGTGCGGGGAGGCGCTTGGGGGCCTGGTTGCGCCAGTCGGCGAGGATCGCGGTGCGCATCGCGGCGACGAGTCCGAGGTCCCCGGCGACGGGCCGGGCGTCGAGCAGTCCGAGCTGGACCCTGAGGTCCTCGCCGGCCGTCCTGCGGGCCTCGGCGGGGGTGCGTACGGAGTGGTCGAGGGCGAGGCCGAGGTCCCAGACCGGGTACCAGACGCGGTCGGCGAGGGCGGCGACGGCCGCGGGGTCGGCGTTCCCGTCGTGCAGGAGCAGCAGGTCGAGGTCGCTGCGCGGGGAGAGTTCGCCGCGTCCGTAGCCGCCGACGGCGACGAGGGCGGCGCCGTGGACGCCCGTCTGTCCCGCGGCGGCGGTGAACAGCGCCGTGAGCCAGTCGTCGGTGAGCGCCGCGAGGGCCGCACGGCGCGGCGGCCCGGACCGCGCCCCCTCCTGGAGGAGGCGCAGCCGGGCCGCCGCGTAGCCGCCGGGCTCCGGGTCTGCGGATTCGGTGGTCGTTCCGGTGCGCGTCACCCGGCTGCCTTTCGTTCGGGGGCGTCGGTCAGAGTGCGTCCGGGCCGCGTTCGCCCGTCCGTACCCGGACCGCGGTGTCGACCGGCACGCTCCAGACCTTGCCGTCACCGATCTTGCCGGTCCGGGCGGCCTTCACGACGATGTCGATGAGCTCTTCGGAGTCCTCGTCCTCGACCAGGACCTCGATACGGATCTTGGGTACGAGGTCGACGGTGTACTCGGCGCCCCGGTAGACCTCGGTGTGGCCGCGCTGACGTCCGTATCCGCTGGCTTCCGTGACCGTGAGGCCCTGGACGCCGAAGGCCTGGAGGGCCTCCTTGATCTCGTCCAGCCGGTGTGGCTTCACGACTGCGGTGATGAGCTTCATGCGTCCACCTTCTTCGTCTTCGCTGCTGCCGTGCTGCCCGGGGCGGAGCTCGTGGTGCGCGGGGCCGCACCGCCGCCCGCTCCGCTGAAGTCGTACGCGGTCTCGGCATGTTCGACCTGGTCGATGCCGGAGATCTCGTCGTCCTCGGTGACCCGCATCCCGATCGTCCGGTCCAGGAGGAAGGCCAGGACCGCGGAGGCGACGAGAGAGTACGCGAGGACTGCGAAGACGCCGACGGCCTGCTTGCCGAGCTGTTCGAGGCCGCCGCCGTAGAAGAGGCCCTTGGCCTCGGACTGGACGCCGCCGGTGGCGAAGAGGCCGACGAGGAGTGAACCGGCGACACCGCCGACGAGGTGGACGCCGACCACGTCCAGGGAGTCGTCGTAGCCGAACCGGTACTTCAGGCCGACGGCCATGGCGCAGAGCACACCGGCGATGGCGCCGACCGCGATGGCGCCGAGCGGGCTGACCGCGCCGCCGGACGGGGTGATGGCGACGAGTCCCGCGACCGCGCCGGAGGCCGCGCCGAGGGTGGTGAAGGAGCCGTGGCGGAGCTTCTCGTAGCCGAGCCAGGCGAGCATCGCGGCGGCGGTGGCGACCTGGGTGTTGACGAACATCACCGCGCCGACGCCGTCGTCGTTGCCGAGCCACGAGCCGGCGTTGAAGCCGAACCAGCCGAACCAGAGCAGACCGGCGCCGAGCATGACGAGCGGCAGGCTGTGCGGCCGCATCGGGTCCTTCTTGAAGCCGACGCGCTTGCCGATGACGAGGATCACGCCGAGCGCCGCCGCACCGGCGTTGATATGGACGGCCGTACCGCCCGCGAAGTCGATGACCCCCATCTCGTACAGCCAGCCGCCCGCGCCCCAGACCCAGTGGGCGACGGGGAAGTAGACGACGGTGACCCAGAGCGTGATGAACAGGGCCCAGGAGGTGAACTTGACCCGGTCGGCGAGGGCGCCGCTGATCAGTGCCGGGGTGATGACGGCGAACATCAGCTGGAAGACGGCGAAGACGTAGACGGGGATCGTGTAGCCGTCCCAGAGCTGGGTGATGCCGATCCCGCTGAGGCCGAGGTAGTCCGAGCTCCAGCCGACGACGGAGCCGATGTCGGTGCCGAAGGCGACGCTGAATCCGTAGAGCACCCACAGGATCGTGACGATCCCGAGGCTGATGAAGCTCATCATCAGCATGTTGAGGGTGCTCTTGACGCGGACCATGCCTCCGTAGAAGAAGGCCAGGGCCGGCGTCATGAGCATCACCAGGGCGGAGCAGATGAGCATGAACCCGGTGTTGGCGGCAGACAGTGTCGGGGTGTCTGCGGCAAGCGTCGTGATGCCTGGGGGCATCGGCGTCTCCTCGTCGTCGGTGCGGCCGCGTGCGGGCGATCGGTAGCGGCACCACGTGCGGGACCACTGGGGAAAAAGTGCGGGCCGGTTATGGCCATGAGATTCACCCAGCGCGGTTTCCGCCGATGCCGCACGGTGTTTCACGGCAGTGACGAAGAGGTCCGGTGTGTTACGTCGCCATGAACCGGCGGTGGCGCGACCGGCGCCGGGCCTGCCCTGCGGCCGTGGCCGCATACGGTGCGGTTACGACTCTTCCGTACGGGCACGGCAATGCGAACCGGCCACGCCGACCACCCGCTGACCTGGCAATTGGGGGAGCCGAAGTCGGTCTGTGCGGGGTGGTCGCCGTGGCCGGGGCCGGGGGTGCTGCTCAGACCACTTCCGCGGTCTCCGGCAGCTGCTCGGTGAGGAGATCGGTGAGCCTGGCGACATCGGGGATGGCCCCGAAGTCCCTGGCGGCGGTGTCGACGGTCTTGCGGAGCCGGGTGTTGACGCGCTCGGAGCGGATCTTCCTGGCGACGCGCAGGGCCTGCTCGGCCAGGACCGTGGACTGTTCGGGCTCGCGCTTGAGGAGGTGGACGGTGGCGAGGCCGATCAGGTTGAGCGCGTACGACCGCTGGTGCTCGTCGTCCTCGCCGAAGAGCTGGACGGCCTTCTCCATCAGGGGCTCGGCGAGCGTGGCGTACGTGGGGCTGCGGCCCGCCACATAGGCGAGGTCGCGGTAGGAGTGGGAGTTCTCGCCGTTGAGCTCGGCCTCCGAGAAGAAGCGGATCCAGTCGGGCTCGGGCTCGCCGTCGATCCCCACGTCGAGGAAGGTGTCCTCGGCCATCCGGACGGCTCGTTTGCACTTGCTGGGCTGGCCCATGTTGGCGTACGCGCGGGCCTCCATCGCGTACAGCATGGCCTGGGTGCGCGGGGTGGCGCAGTCCCGGCTGCCGTACTGCGCGAGGTGGATCAGTTCGAGGGCGTCGTCGGGCCGTCCGAGGTGGATCATCTGGCGGCTCATGCTGGACAGGATGTATGAGCCCAGCGGTTTGTCACCGGCCTCCTTGGAGGCGTGGAGCGCGAGGACGAAGTACTTCTGCGCGGTGGGCTGGAGGCCGACGTCGTAGCTCATCCAGCCGGCCAGCTCGGCCAGCTCGGCGGCGCACCGGAAGAGCCGCTTGGCGGTGGCCTCCGGCTGCGGCTCCTGGAGCAGGTCGGTGACCTCGTGGAGCTGTCCGACGACGGCCTTGCGGCGCAGTCCGCCGCCGCACTGCGCGTCCCACTGGCGGAACATCGCGGTGGTGGACTCCAGCAGATCGAGCTCGGGGCTGGAGAGCCTGGAGGGGCGGTGGGTCGCGGCCGGCGGTTCCGGTTGCGCGGAGCCGGCGGTGGAGACGGGCACCAGCCAGCGCTGCATCGGCTCGATGAGTGCGGGTCCGGCGGCCAGGGCGAGCGAGGAGCCGAGGAATCCCCGGCGGGCGAGCATCAGGTCGCTGCGGGAGAACTCGCTGAGCAGTGCGACGGTCTGCGGGCCCGCCCAGGGCAGGTCGACACCGGCCACGGACGGCGACTGGTGCGCGGAGCGCAGTCCGAGGTCCTCGATCGCGACGACGGCGCCGAAGCGCTCCGAGAAGAGCTCGGAGAGGATGCGCGGGATCGGCTCGCGCGGCTGCTCGCCGTCGAGCCAGCGCCGCACCCGGGACGTGTCGGTGCTGATGTGGTGGGCACCCATCTGGCGCGCCCGGCGGTTCACCTGGCGCGCGAGCTCGCCCTTCGACCAGCCGCTTCGCACGAACCATGAGCTCAATTGCCCGTTGGGCCGCTTGCCGGCATTCGAATCGCCTGCGCCGCTGCCACTCACTGGAACGCCCCCATCCCGCTGAATACCTGTCGCGCGAACCATTACCAGAATGCCCTGAGCCGATGCCGCCCATGCGGAGGGTGCGCACCATCAAACAGGAAATCGGGTTGCCTCCGGCATACCCATGGGCGCACATACTTCCATGGTTCGTGTACCGACGGTAATCCTACGATCACCCCCCGGGCGAGGGCGATTGCGGAAACGCCACCATTCGCCACCCCTTCGAATGAACGCCACCACCGTCGGGCGCGATTCACTTGACACACGGCGATCAACAGGGGGCGCAGTGATGCGCATCGGGGCGCGCGGGCAATGTCGCACAACCCCAAATACCACCGGCGCACTCCGGATCGACGGCGACGGCGGAACGTCACCACTCCGCCCCCCGTCGTAACCACCGGCGAGTCGGACCCGTTGGAGGGGGCATGGGCTTCACGATCGGCGGCATCCGCGAGATGCGCACCGGCTCACGGCGCCGTGGCCGGGCGGCCGGGTGCACGGCAGTGGCGGAGTACACGGGGCTGTGGGGCTGGGCCGTCGCGCCGGGAGCGCGGGCCGCGGCCGGCCGCTGCTCGTGCGGAGAGGCGGACTGCCCCTCCCCCGGCGCCCATCCGCTGGACTTCGCCCCCGAGGTCCCCGCGGGCGCCACGCTCGACGCGGCGGCCGACGCGTGGGCGCAGGTGCCGGGTGCCTCGATGCTGCTGCCGGTGGGCCGCGCCTTCGACGTCCTCGATGTCGCCGAGGCGGCCGGGCGCCGGGCCCTGGTGCGGATGGAGCGGATGGGGCTGCCGCTCGGCCCGGTCGCGGTGACCCCGGCCGGACGGGCGCAGTTCTTCGTGGCCCCGGGCGCCGCCGCCGAGCTCCCGCAGCTGCTGTACCGGATGGGCTGGGACGACGCGGGCCTGGATCTGCGGGCGCTGGGGCCCGGCTGCCACATCACCGCCCCGCCGTCCGACGAGGGCGGCCTCGGCCCGGTCCGGTGGCTGCGCCCGCCGGTGCTGGACACGGCGGCCGCGCCGCCGCAGGCGCGACTGCTGCTGGGCACGCTGGCGTACAGCTGCCATCGCGCGCCGCTGTGCGGCTGAGCACGCCGACGCCCGCACCGTCCCGTAACGCCGAAGAGCCCGGCCGCAGCTGCATCATGCGGTCGGGCTCTTCGGGTGCGGCGCGAGGCGTCAGTCGCCGATCAGGGCGTCCACGAACGCCTCCGGCTCGAACGGGGCCAGGTCGTCCGGCCCCTCGCCGAGACCGACCAGCTTCACCGGCACGCCCAGCTCGCGCTGGACGGCGATGACGATGCCGCCCTTGGCGGTGCCGTCCAGCTTGGTGAGCACGATGCCGGTGATGTCCACGACCTCGGCGAACACCCGGGCCTGCACCAGACCGTTCTGTCCGGTCGTGGCGTCGAGGACGAGCAGGATCTCGTCGAGCGGTCCGTGCTTCTCGACGACCCGCTTGACCTTGCCGAGCTCGTCCATCAGCCCGGTCTTGGTGTGCAGCCGTCCGGCGGTGTCGATGAGGACCACATCGGCGCCCTCGGCGATGCCTTCCTTCACCGCGTCGAAGGCGATCGACGCGGGGTCGCCGCCCTCGGGGCCGCGCACGGTGCGGGCGCCGACGCGCTCGCCCCAGGTCTGGAGCTGGTCGGCGGCGGCCGCCCGGAAGGTGTCGGCCGCGCCGAGCACGACGCTGCGGCCGTCGGCGACGAGCACCCGGGCCAGCTTGCCGGTGGTGGTGGTCTTGCCGGTTCCGTTGACGCCTACGACCATCACGACGCCGGGGGTGTCGAGGCCGCTCTCCGTCTTGACCGCACGGTCGAAGTCGGTGCCGAGCAGGTTCAGGAGCTCCTCGCGCAGCAGCGCGCGCAGCCCTTCGGGGGTACGGGTGCCGAGCACGCGGACGCGCTCGCGGAGCCGCTCCACCAGTTCCTGGGTGGGCGCGACGCCGACGTCGGCGGTGAGGAGGGTGTCCTCGATCTCCTCCCAGGTGTCCTCGTCGAGGTTGTCGCGGGACAGGAGCGTGAGCAGCCCCTTGCCGAGGGAATTCTGCGAGCGGGCGAGCCGGGCGCGCAGCCGCACCAGACGGCCGGCGGTGGGCTCGGGCACTTCGAGGGCGGGGGCGGCGGGCGCCTCCGGCTCGACGGCCTCGGGGGCCTCCTCGGCGGGAGCCCCGGCCTCGGGGGGGCCGACCTCCTCGATGGTGCGGCGCGGTTCCTCGCGCGGCGTCTCGGCTTCCTCGCCGACATGGGGCTCGGCGGGAGGAGTGATGGTCGGCGTGCTCGACGGTGCCGGGGGCAGCTGCTTCTTCTTGCGGCTGCTGACCACGAGCCCGCTGATCACGCCGACCGCGACCAGGGCGATGACTACAGCAAGGATGACGAATTCCATAACCCACCCAGTATCAGTCACGTCCGCCCGAGGGGACCGCCCCGAAGGATCACCCGAGTATCCCATTGGCCGTTATGCACCTTTTGGCGGTAAAGGTACGATCCTGCCCGTGGAGACCCGTGGCCTGGAGCCCGTCCCCGACAACGAGCGCACCGGCCGGGTCCGGACCCTCTTCCCCACCTGGGTCGGCGCGAACCTGACCGTGCTCCTCCTCACCGTCGGCGCGGGGCTCGTCGTCTTCAACGGGCTGAATCTCTGGCAGGTGCTGGCGGTGGCGGCCATCGCCTCGGTGATCGGCTTCGGGCTGGTCGGCCTGGTCTCGATCGCGGGCAGGCGAGGCGGGGCGCCCGGCATGGCGCTCTCCCGGGCCGTTTTCGGACAGCGCGGCAATCTGCTGCCCGGCGCGCTGACCTGGGTCGCCCGCTGGGGCTGGGAGGCCGTGAACGCGGTCACCGGCACCTACGCGGTACTCGCCGTACTGAATCTGCTCTTCGGCATCACGGGCAGCCACCGCATGACCCTGGTGACCCTGCTCGCCTTCGTGGGGTGCAGCTGGCTGGTGTCGGGGCTGGGCATGGGGGCGCTGCGGGTGTGCTGCACCTGGTCGGCGTATCTCTTCGGCGGCGTCAGCGTGCTCGTACTGGTCCATCTGATCGACGCGACCGACTGGCGGGACGTGCTGGGCAGGCCCGCCGGACCGACGGCGATGATGATCGCCGGGGTCGGCACCCTGGCGGCGGGCGGTATCAGCTGGGCCCCTTCGGGCCCCGACTTCGCCCGCTACCTGCCGCACACGGCGTCAGGCCGGGCGATGGTCGGGGCGACCGTGGGCGGCGCCGGGGTCGTGTATCTGCCGATGGTTCTGATGGGGGCCGTGATGGCGGTCGCCGAGCCGGGGCTGGCCGTCGCCCGCGACCCGGTCGCATTCGTCGGCCCTCTGCTGCCCGACTGGCTCTCGGTGCCGTATCTGGTCTTCGTCGTGGCCGGCATGGTGCTGATCAACGCGATGTCGTTGTATTCGGCCGGTTTCACCGCGCAGACACTGGGATTCCCGGTCCCCCGCACCTGGGCGGTCGGCGTGAATGCCGCCATCAGTCTTTTCCTGGGCGCGTCACTGATGCTCGCGGCCGCGGGTTTCCTGGATTCCTTCATCTCCTTTCTGACGCTCCTCGCCGTGACGTTCTCCGCATGGATCGGGGTCTTCGGCGTGGATCTGCTGCGGGGTCGCGCGTACGATCCGGTGGCACTCCTGGACACCTCGCCGACCAGTGCCTACTGGTACACCGGAGGCTTCGCCGTGCCGGCCGTGGCCGCGTGGGCCGCGGGTCTGGCGACGGGGCTGCTCTTCACCGGCGTGCGGTGGTTCACCGGGCCGCTCGCCACCACCTGGATCGGGCGCCAGGGGCTGGGCTGGGCGGCCACGACCGCCGTCTCCGCCGCCCTGTACGCGGCCCTGCCGCGTTCCGCCGGACGGGCCCGGGAGGACGGCGGCGAGAGCGGCGACAACGCACCCCTACACTTCTGACGCTGCGTCAGCTACTGTCCCGGCTCGCCGAGTCCGCCCGTCGATGGGGACAAGTCTCATGGCCTTCACTGTGGTCCGGTTCAATCTCGTCGATCCCGACGCCACCCCCGAGTCGCTCTCGGCCCGCTACCGCGCCGCGCTGGAGATGGCCGCGTACGCCGACGAGCACGGCGTCGACACCGTGCAGACCGAGGAGCATCACGGCGCCGCCAACTCCTGGCTGCCCTCCCCCTTCGTCTTCGCGGGCTCCGTCTTCGGCACCACCCGCCGGATCGCGGTCACCGTCTCGGCGATCATCGGCCCGCTGCACGACCCGCTGCGGCTGGCCGAGGACATCGCGGTCCTGGACCTGCTGAGCGCCGGCCGGCTGGTGACGGTGGCGGGGATCGGCTACCGGCCCGAGGAGTACGAACAGGCGGGCGTCGAGTGGGGCAGGCGCGGCAGGCTCCAGGACGAGCTCCTGGAGACGCTGCTGCAGGCATGGACCGGCGAGCCGTTCCCGTACCGGGGCCGTACGGTCCGCGTCACGCCGCGCCCGTACACCCGGCCGCACCCGCTGCTGCTGGTGGGCGGCAGTTCGCGGGCGGCGGCGCGGCGGGCGGCCCGGTTCGGGCTGCCGTTCTTCCCGAGCGCGCATCTGCCGGAGCTGGAGGCGTACTACCAGGAGCGGCGGACCGAGTTCGGGACCGACGGCTTCTGCATGATGCCCGCCGCCGAGACACCGCTGCTGCATGTGTCGGAGGACCCGGACCGGACCTGGGCGGAGTACGGCGAGTACTTCCTGCACGAGGCGCGCACGTACGCCTCCTGGCAGTCCAAGGACATCCGCTCCGCCGTACGTTCGGCGGCAACGACGGTGACGGAGCTGCGGGCCGAGGGGGTCTACCGGGTCCTCACCCCGGACGAGTGCGCCGCGGCGGTCGCGGAGCTGGACAGCCTGGTGCTGCATCCGCTGTGCGGCGGGATGCCGGTCGAGGAGGGGTGGCGCAGTCTGCGGCTGTTCTGCGAGGCGGTCGGGACAGCCCTTAGGGTGCGCCGGCTCTAGCCCATCTCCTCCAGCGCCTTGCCCTTGGTCTCCTTCACGAACTTGAGCACGAAGGGGATCGAGAGCGTGGCGAAGCACGCGTAGATGATGTACGTGCCCGACAGGTTCCAGTCGGACAGGCTCGGGAAGCTCGCGGTGATCGCCCAGTTGGCGATCCACTGCGCGGAGGCGGCGACGCCGAGCGCGGCGGCGCGGATCTTGTTGGGGAACATCTCGCCGAGGAAGACCCAGACGACGACACCCCACGACAGGGCGAAGAAGAGCACGAACACATGGGCCGCGACGAGCGCCACGACGCCCTGGGTGCTGGGCAGTTTGCCGTCGACCAGGTCCGCGGAGAAGGCCCAGGCCTCGAAGGCGAGGGCGATGGCCATACCCGTGGAGCCCGCCAGCGCGAGCGGCCGGCGGCCCACTCGGTCCACCAGGACCATCGCGATGACGGTACCGATGATGTTGATGATGGACGTGGTGAACGACCAGAAGAACGAGGCGGTCGGGTCGATGCCGACGGACTGCCAGAGCGTCGCCGAGTAGTAGAACGCCACGTTGATGCCGACGAGTTGCTGGAAGACCGACAGACCGATACCGACCCAGACGATCGGCAGGAAGCCGAAGCGGCTGCCGAGCAGGTCCGCGAACCTGGACTTGTGCTCGCGGTGCATGGCGGTCTCGATCTCGGCCACCCGGGCATCGAGGTCGATGCCCTTGCCCTCGACCTCCTCCAGGATCTTCCTGGCCCGGTCCTTCTTGCCGATCGAGATCAGGAACCGCGGCGACTCGGGGATCGCGAAGGACAGGAGCCCGTACAGGAGGGCCGGGACGACCATCACGCCGAGCATCCACTGCCAGGCTTCGAGGCCGCCGATCTTGCCGCGCTGGTCGCCGTCGGCGAGCTGCAGGATGCCGTAGTTGACCAGCTGGGAGATGGCGATGCCGATGACGATCGCCGCCTGCTGGAAGGAGCCGAGCCGGCCGCGGTAGGCGGGCGGCGAGACCTCCGCGATGTACGCCGGGCCGATCACCGAGGCCATCCCGATGGCGAAGCCGCCGATGATGCGCCACATCGCCAGGTCCCAGAGCGCGAACGGGAGCGCGGAGCCGACGGCGCTGATGGTGAAGAGCACGGAGGCGATCTGCATGCAGCGGATACGGCCGATGCGGTCGGCGATGCGCCCCGCGGTGGCCGCGCCGATCGCACAGCCGATCAAGGCGATGGCGATGACCTGGGCGAGCGTTCCCGAGCCGATGTCGTAGCGGCTGCGGATCGCCTCGACGGCGCCGTTGATGACCGAGCTGTCGTAACCGAACAGGAAGCCGCCCATGGCGGCGGCCGCGGTGATGAAGATGACATGGCCGAGGTGGTCCGGGTGGGCCGCTCGGGCTCCGGACGGCGGTCCCTGCGATGTGCTGGTCACATGAACTCCTGATGCCTGGCCGCGTCGTCAGGTGCGGGGGGCGAACTCTTCCAAGTGGCGCATAACTTCTCTACTGCCACCACTTGAAGGTAAAAACGACGTCGCAGACACTATTCATTCATGTTCCGAAGTCAATATCCGGGACCTTTCGCACATTCACTCAGAGATACCCAAAAAGTACGTTGAAATCTTGAAGATTGAGTAAGGCTTCAGCGCAGGCGCTGGCTGATGACCTTGGAGACACCGTCGCCCTGCATCGAGACGCCGTACAGCGCGTCGGCAACCTCCATCGTCCGCTTCTGATGCGTGATCACGATGAGCTGCGAGCTCTCCTGGAGCTCTTCCATGATCCGGATCAGCCGCTGCAGATTGGTGTCGTCGAGCGCCGCCTCGACCTCGTCCATCACATAGAACGGGCTCGGCCGGGCCTTGAAGATGGAGACCAGCAACGCCACCGCCGTGAGCGAGCGTTCGCCGCCGGACAGCAGCGAGAGCCGCTTGACCTTCTTGCCGGGCGGCCTCGCCTCGACGTCCACACCGGTCGCGAGCATGTTGTCCGGGTCGGTCAGGACGAGCCGGCCCTCGCCGCCCGGGAAGAGCCGCGAGAAGACGCCCTCGAACTCACGGGCCGTGTCCCGGTACGCCTCCGTGAACACCTGCTCGACCCGCTCGTCGACCTCCTTGATGACCTGTATCAGATCGGCGCGGGTCTTCTTCAGGTCTTCGAGCTGCTCGGAGAGGAACTTGTGCCGCTCCTCCAGCGCCGAGAACTCCTCCAGGGCGAGCGGATTCACCTTCCCGAGTTGCTGATACGCCCGTTCGGCCGACTTCAGCCGCTTCTCCTGATCGGCCCTGACGAACGGCTTCGGCCGGTTGCGCGGATGCTCCGGGTCCTGCGGCAGCTCCTCGCCCTCCGCGCCCGGTGACGGCGGTACGAGCTGGTCGGGGCCGTACTCGGCGGCCAGCCCGGCCGGCTCGACGCCCAGCTCCTCCAGCGCCTTCGCCTCCAGCTGCTCTATCCGCAGCCGCTTCTCGGCACCGAGCACCTCGCCGCGGTGGACGGAGTCGGTGAGCTTGTCCAGCTCGCCCTTGAGCCCGCGGCCCCGGCCGCGCTCGGCCGCCAGCTCCCGTTCCCGCTCCGCCTTCGCCGCCTCGGCCACGACCCGCTCCCGCTCGGCCCGTACGACGGACACCTCGACATGCGCGAGCAGCTGACGGGCACCGGACGCGACGGCGGTGGCCACCGCCACCTCGTGCCGCAGCCGGGCCCGGCGCCGCTCGGCGCGGGCGCGGGCCTCCCGTTCGGCGCGGGCGCCCCGGTCGAGGGAGTCCGCCCGGCCCGCGAGCGCCTTGACCCGCTCCTCGTGGGTACGCACCTGGAGGCGGGCCTCCATCTCGGTCTGGCGGGCGTTGGCACCGTCGGCGGCGAGCCGGTCCCGCACGGAGGTGTCCGGCTCCTCCTCGACCGGCATCTCCTCGGCGACGAGCAGCCGCTCGGCCAGCTCCTCGGCCTCCTCGGTCGCCCGGTCGAGGGCCTCCTGGGCACGGGCGGCCGACGCGGTCGTCCGGTCGGCCTCGCCCGCCGCGCCACGGGCCTGCCCGGCCAGCCGCCCCAGCTGCTGGGACACCCCGGACTTCTCCCGCTCGGCCGCCCGGCGCCGCTCCCCGAGCTCCTCGACCAGCCCGGCAGCGGCCCGGCGCCGCTCCCCCGCGAGTCGCTGCGCCTCGGTCAACCCGGCGCACCGCACGGCCAGTTCCTCCAGCTGGGCGGCGGCCTCGTCGACCGAAGCCTGTACTTCGAGGAGGCTCGGTGCCCCGGCGGAACCGCCGTGTGCGAAGTGGGCCGAGAGGGTGTCCCCCTCGACGGTCACGGCCGTCAGCTCCGGGTGTACGGCGACGAGGTCCTCGGCGTCCTCCAGGGTGCCGACGACCACCATGTCCCGCACCAGCCTGCGTACGGCGCCCATCAGTTCGACGGGCCCGCGGACGAGATCGGCCACGGCGGGCGGTCCTGCTGCGGGCCCCCCGCTCACGGCAACGGCCGCGGCATGAGCGGACACGAGCGCCCCATCCACCTCGCCCGACCCCTGCACCTGTCCGGGTACGTGCACAGCAGCCGCATCGGTACCACCAGCAGACGCATCCGTACCACCACCAGCGCCACCACCAACAACGGCGGCAACACCGGCACCATGGGCACCTCCCTGATCAGGGACTCCGGCGCGCCGCACCCCGCCCAGCAGCAGCGCGGCCCGCCCCGCGTCCTGCTTGCGCAGCAGCCGGATCGCCTCCGCCGCCGTGGCCGGGTCCGTCACCGCGACCGCGTCCGCCGCCGCGCCCAGTGCCGCCGCCACCGCCACCTCGTGCCCCGGCGCCACCGTCAGGAGTTCCGCGGCCGGGCCGAGCAGGCCGGACAGCTGGTCCTGCGCGCCGAGCAGCGCGCCCGTGCCGTCCTTGCGGCGCAGGCCGAGGGCCAGCGCCTCACGCCGGGCCGCGACCGCCGCCCGCTTCCGTTCTGCGGCGGTGACCGCCTCCCGGGCCGCGGAGAGCGCCGCCTCCGCCTCCGCGAGCTCCCGCTTGGCGGCATCGTGCTGCTCGCCGAGCTCCTGGTCCCCGGCGTCCAGGCCCTCGACCTCGGCCTTGAGCTGTTCGTACTCCTCCTGGGCAGCGACCGCCCGCTCCCGCGCCTCGTCCCTGGAGGCGGCCAGCCGGTCGATCTCGGCCTGCGCCGAACCGGCCCGGCCGCGGGCCGCGTTGACCTGGCCGTTCAGCCGGGCGAGCCCTTCACGGCGGTCCGCGATGGCGCGGGCGGCGTCCTTGAGCCTGCGCTCCTCGGCCGCCAACTCCCGCTCCAGATCGGCGCGGTGGGCCGCGGTGTCCTCCAGCGCGTGCTCCGCGGCCTCCAGTGCGGCCGTCAGCTCCGCCTCCTGCTCACGGATCCTGGCCGCCTCGCGTTCCATGTCCTCGGGGTCGCGACCGCGCCGCTCCTCCTCCTCAGGAGCGGCGGCGCTCTTCACCCGGGCGTCGGCCAGCGAGATCGTGCCGCGCACCCGCTCGGCCAGCTGGGACAGCTCGTACCAGGTCTGCTGTGCCCGCTGGAGCCGCGGTGCCAGCCGTCGCACCTCGTCCTCCAGCTCCGCCTCGCGCGCCAGGGCCGCCTTGAGTTCCGCCTCCGCGGCCTCCCGGCGCTGCTTGAGCGCCGCTTCATCGGCGATCTCGCTGCGCAGCGCCGTGCGCAGCCGCACCAGGTCGTCGGCGAGCAGCCGCAGCTTGGCGTCGCGCAGATCGGCCTGGATGACGGCGGCCCGGCGCGCCACGGCCGCCTGCCGGCCGAGCGGCTTCAGCTGCCGCCGCAATTCGTCGGTGAGGTCCTGGACCCGGGCGAGATTGGCCCCCATCGCGTCCAGTTTCCGCAGCGCCTTCTCTTTCCGCTTGCGGTGCTTGAGCACACCCGCGGCTTCCTCGATGAACGCGCGACGGCCCATCGGATCGGCGTGGAGCACGGAGTCCAGCTGCCCCTGACCGACGATGACGTGCATCTCGCGGCCGATGCCGGAGTCCGAGAGGAGTTCCTGGATATCCAGGAGCCGGCAGGTGTCGCCATTGATCTGGTACTCGCTGCCGCCATTGCGGAACATGATCCGAGTGATCGTCACTTCGGCGTACTCGATGGGCAGTGCGCCGTCGGAATTGTCGATGGTCAGCGATACTTCGGCTCTGCCGAGCGGCGGCCGCCCGGTGGTACCGGCGAAGATCACGTCTTCCATCTTGCCGCCGCGCAGGGATTTGGCGCCCTGTTCCCCCATGACCCAGGAGAGCGCGTCCACCACATTGGACTTGCCGGACCCATTGGGGCCGACGACGCAAGTGATGCCGGGTTCGAACCGCAGCGTCGTGGCGGAGGCGAACGATTTGAAACCACGCAGGGTCAGGGCCTTGAGGTGCACGCCGCCGGACTCTACCTTTCGCTCTCGGTTTCGCTGATGAAGGTGCAGGGCACATCAGACGTTAAGGGAAGGGGTGTACGCCGGGGGCGGGTCCCACACAGGTCCGGGCGGTAAAGAATCCGGACGGGAAAAGAAAGAAGGGACGCCGAAGCGCCCCTTGTAAATCTTGTGCGGTGTTACGTTACGTGCGGTGTTGCTGGTGCAGCTGCGCATGACGGATCAAGGACATGTCACGAAGGTGACAGATCAAGAGCAGTGATCTTCAATGATCCGGCGACGATCCGGGTGATGATCTCGGACGGCTGACGCGTACAGCCCGACCGGCCCCTGGGGCCATCGGTCAGGTCAGCGCAGGCTCCGCCTGAGGTACGTCGATGTCGATGCTGTCGAGCAGCGACTCTTGGTGCTGGGCGGCGGCGTTCAGCGCGTCGTTCTCGTCCTGAATCCGTACGAGCTCGGATTCGAGATCCTGGACGCGCTGCTGGAGCCGTCGCATCTCGGCGAGGAGTCGCGGGTCGGAACCGCCGACGTAACCGAGAAGCGCCTTTGCCATGATGGATGGTCCTCCACACTGAGTGACCGACCGATGCGGTGTGGGTCGTGAGGGAATCGCACCCGCGGTGCTCGGCAGTGCTCTGTCGTCACTGCTGTTCTGCTGCCAAACAGCTCTGCCAAACAGCTAAGGTGCGCGGGGATTTCAGCGTCTCACCAAAAACTTTGACGGTCAACACGATCACGCCCTGTAGAGGCGGGCAGCCCAGGGGCGCGCGGCTCGACGATCATGCGGCGCGACTCTCCTGCGGGGGCCCTGCGGGGCGTGGAGATCATCCTTACTGCCGCAGCCTGGCACGGTAACCGAATCTTGGCAACCACCCGGTCATTCCGCAGGTCATTTCATGTGTACGCAGATGAGCGCCCCGCCCGGCAACGCCTCGCCACACTTCGAACACGGTCCGAACACGGCCTGTTTCGCACCCCCGGGCGGGACCTGGATCAGCGGATCGCGAAGCCCTCGTAACCACCGCGCGGGGTGTCCCATATCTCAGTGACTCCGTCGACGCGTCCGGGTGTGTCGTCCGAGCGCAGCCAGTCCAGCAGACGGTGGCAATTCTCCCGCCGCCCCTCGGCGACGACCTGCACCCTGCCGTCGTCGAGATTGAGGGCGAAGCCGGTGAGGCCACCGATCTCCAGAGCGTTTGCCCTGGTGAACCAACGGAACCCCACTTGCTGCACTCGGCCGCGTACCCAGGCGGTGAGTCGTACTTCTTCGTTCATGCCCGAACGCTAACCGGCCAATTGCTCTGGGAGCACTTCCTGCCGTGAGGCCATGGCGTACAGTCCCGACGCAATGGCCTCACTCGAACGGGTGAGGCGTGTTGACGCCCGAAGAGGCGCCCAGACCGTCAGAAGGGCTCAGCAGATGGGACGCCACCGACGCTCCGCCGCAGCTCCGGCCGCGGAGGACCACGCGGCGGGGAGCGCGGGCCGGAACCAGGGCGGGCACCGCCGGAAGCGGTCCGGGGCACCGGTCCGTACGGGACTGGTCGGCGTCTCCGCGGCCCTTGCCGTGGGAGCCGTGGCGGTGGCCTCCGGCCTGCTGCCCGGCGGCGACACCCTCACGGGCGGCGGTGGCGCCGCCGACCAGGTGCGTGCCGAGGGCTCACCGGATCTGCTGACCCAGGGCGGTTCCACCACCGCCCCGGCCGATCGCGGCACCGCGTCCGCCCCGGCCAGCCGCGGCATCGGACGGGCCGAGGGCCCGACGAGGGCGGAGTCCCCCACCGGTTCCCCCGCGTCCCCTTCGAAGACGTCCGGGCTGGCCGAGCGAACGAAGCAGTCCCCCTCGACACCGTCGGAGCAGGCTTCGGCCGGGACCGGGAAGAGCACCGCCCCCGCCGCCGAGACGTCGTCGGCCGCGCCGAAGGCCCCTTCCTCGGCTCCCGCCACTCGCAGCGCCGCGGCCCCGACCACCCAGTCCGCCGTGCTCGCCCTGGTCAACCAGGAGCGCGCGAAGGTCGGCTGCAGCCCGCTGACCGCCAGTGCCTCGCTCGCCTCGCTCGCCCAGGACTTCAGTGAGGACATGGCCGCCCGCGGCTTCTTCGACCACACCGACCCCGATGGCCGGACCCCCTGGGACCGCGCCTCGAAGGCCGGTATGCCGGGCCTCGCCGCCGAGAACATAGCCCGCGGCCAGGCCGACGCGCAGGCCGTGATGGACTCCTGGATGAACAGCGCCGGCCACCGGGCGAACATTCTCAACTGCGACTACAAGACGCTCGGCGTCGGTGTGCACTACGGCTCCGGCGGCCCCTGGTGGACCCAGGACTTCGGCTTCTGACCCGCACCCCGGACAGCGCTCACCCGGGGAAAGCGCGCTCCTGCGGTGAGCGCTGTGCGGGCGTACGCTGCTCGATATGGACGAGAAGACCCGTCTGGACGCGCTCGCCTTCGATGTGTTCTCCAGACAGTGCCCCTCACGCGGCACGCTGGAGCATGTCACCGGGCGCTGGGGCAGCCTGACGCTGGGAGCGCTGTACGAAGGCGGCTTCCGCTTCAACGAGCTCCGTCGCCGGGTCGACGGGGTGAGCGAGAAGATGCTCTCCCAGACGCTCCACGCCCTGGAACGGGACGGTCTGGTCCACCGCGAGGCCCAGCCGACCAATCCGCCGCGCGTCGACTACGAGCTGACGCCGCTGGGCCGGCAGGTGGCCGAGCGGCTGCTCGCGCTGATCGAGCTCGTCGAGGGCCGGATGCCCGAGGTGCTCCGGGCCCGTGAGCACTACGACGAGACGCACCCCACGCCTTAGAGGCTGTCGGGTGACCTCGGACCGGAAAAGCGGACGCGGTCTGGTGCGTGCGGTTCCAAGGCGGAGGAGGGAGGCGACGCGGAGCGTCGTCGACCGACGACAACGCGGGAAGCGTGC
>NZ_JBHVWT010000027.1:0-86960 GCF_042882135.1 Streptomyces sp. NPDC058240 | reverse complement strand
CAACCCCCACCACCCCACCCAACACCTCCTCCACACCCTCCACCCCACAACACCCACCCGCCCCACCGCACACACCACCACCCACACCACCACCGGCTCCGAACTCGCCACCCGGCTGCACCGCCTGGACGCGACGGAGCGCGAGCGCGCCCTGCTGGACCTCGTACGCACGCACGTCGCCGGAGTGCTGCACCACGACAGCGCGAGCGCCGTCGACGCCCGGCGCGCGTTCACCGAGATCGGTTTCGACTCGCTCTCCGCCGTGGAACTGCGCAACAGGCTGAACAAGGCGACCGCCCTGCGGCTGCCCGCGACTCTCGTCTTCGACTACCCGACACCGCAGGCACTCGCCGAGTACCTGGGCGACAAGCTCTTCGGCGCGGCCCCGGCCTCGACCGCGACCCCGGTCGTCCCGTCCGGTGCGGCCCCCGACGAGCCCATCGCCATCGTCGGCATGAGCTGCCGCTTCCCCGGTGGCGTCAACTCCCCTGAAGATCTCTGGCAGTTGCTCGCTGAAGGACGCGACGGCATCTCACCCTTCCCCGAAGACCGCGGCTGGAACGTCGACGACATCTATGACCCGGAGCCCGGCAAGTCCGGCAAGACCTACTCACGTGAGGGCGGTTTCCTGCACGACGCGGCGGACTTCGACGCCGAGTTCTTCGGCATCTCCCCCCGCGAAGCACTGGCCACCGACCCCCAGCAACGCCTGCTCCTGGAAGCATCCTGGGAAGCACTCGAACGCGCCGGACTCGACCCCCACACCCTGCGCGGCAGCCGCACCGGCGTCTTCGCCGGCATCATGTACCACGACTACGCCTCCCGCCTCGGCAACTCCCCACTCCCCGAAGGCGTCGACACCTACCTCGGCAACGGCAGCCTCGGCAGCGTCGCCTCCGGCCGCATCTCCTACACCCTCGGCCTCGAAGGCCCCGCGGTGACGGTGGACACCGCGTGCTCGTCGTCGCTGGTGGCACTGCACTGGGCAATCCAGGCGCTGCGCAACGGCGAATGCTCGCTGGCCCTGGCCGGCGGCGCGACCGTGATGTCCACGCCTGACACCTTCATCGACTTCAGCAGGCAGCGCGGTCTGGCGCACGACGGCCGCATCCGTTCTTTCTCCGACTCGGCCGACGGCACCGGCTGGGGCGAGGGTGTCGGCATGCTGCTGGTGGAGCGGCTCTCCGACGCCCAGCGCAACGGACACCACGTACTGGCAGTCGTACGAGGCAGCGCCGTCAACCAGGACGGCGCAAGCAACGGCCTCACCGCACCCAACGGCCCCTCACAACAACGCGTCATCCACCAAGCCCTCCACAACGCCCGCCTCAACCCCACCGACATCCACGCCGTCGAAGCACACGGCACCGGCACCGTCCTCGGCGACCCCATCGAGGCACAAGCACTCCTCGCCACCTACGGCCAGAACCGCCCCGCCGAAAGCCCCCTGCGGCTCGGCTCCATCAAGTCGAACCTGGGACACACCCAAGCCGCCGCGGGCGTGGCCGGAATCATCAAGATGGTCATGGCGATGCGCCACGGCATACTGCCCAAGACCCTGCACGTGGACGAGCCGTCATCGAAGGTGGACTGGACGTCCGGACAGGTGGAACTACTCACCGAGGCGATGGCCTGGGAGAGCGAGGGGCCGCGAAGGGCGGGCGTCTCGTCGTTCGGGATCAGCGGCACCAACACCCACGTGATCATCGAAGAGGCACCGCAGGAGGAGACGGCGGCGGAACCTCGGGATGCTGAGGTGCCGGTGCTGCCGCTGGTGTTCAGTGCCCGGACCGATGGCGCACTGCGGGCGCAGGCAGCCGGCCTGCTGGACCTGCTGGAGGGGACGGACGCCCCCGAGCCAGTGGATGTCGGGCTCGCACTGGCCACGACCCGCGCGCAGCTGGAACGCCGCGCGGTCATCACCGGTGCAGGGCGCGATGAGCTGCTCGCCGGACTGCGGACACTCGCGGCCGGCGAGGAAGCGGCAGGGACCGTACTGGGCACGCAGGTTGAGGGGCGGCTGGCGTTCCTGTTCACCGGACAGGGCGCGCAGCGCACCGGGATGGGCCGTGAACTCGCCGAGGTCTTCCCGGTGTTCGCGGCCGCACTCGACGAGGTGTGCGCACACCTCGACCCGCTGCTGGAACGGCCGCTGAAGGACGTGCTGTTCGCGGCGGAGGGCTCGGCGGAGGCTGCACTGCTGGACCGTACGGAGTACGCCCAGCCGGCCCTGTTCGCCATCGAGACGGCGCTGTTCCGGCTGGCCGAGTCGCTGGGGGTACGCCCCGACCTGCTGGCCGGGCACTCCATCGGCGAGATCAGCGCCGCGCACGCGGCCGGAGTGTTCTCGCTGGCCGACGCGTCTGCTCTGGTCGCGGCGCGCGGCCGCCTGATGCAGGCGCTGCCCGACGGCGGTGTGATGGCGGCCGTCCAGGCCACCGAGGACGAGATCCTCACCATTCTCGACGGAGTCGAGGACGCGGCCATCGCCGCCGTCAACGGACCCCGCGCGATCGTGGTCTCCGGCGCTGCGGCCTCCGTGGAGAAGGTGGTGGAGGCAGTACGGGCGCAGGGCGGCAAGACGTCGCGTCTGAAGGTCTCGCACGCCTTCCACTCCCCGCTGATGGACCCGATGCTGGACAAGTTCCGCACTGTGGTGTCGGGCCTCAGCTACAGCGAGCCCCGTACCCCGGTCATCTCGACCGTCACCGGACGCACCGCCATGGCAGGGGAACTCACCTCACCCGACTACTGGGTGTCCCATGTCCGCGAGGCGGTCCGCTTCGCCGACGGCGTGCAGACTCTGGCCGGCGAAGGCGTCACGACGTTCCTGGAGGTCGGCCCGGACACGGTCCTGACCACCATGGCCCCCGACGCCCTGCCCGACGACACCACGGCCGCATTCATCCCGCTCCTGCGTCGCAACCGCCCCGAGGAGGCCGAGACCCTCACAGCGCTGGCCCGCCTCTGGACCGTCGGCCACACCGTCCACTGGCCGGCCCTGCACACCACAGGAACCGCCCGGCACGTCGACCTCCCCACCTACCCCTTCCAGCGCCGGCACTACTGGATCAACGCGGTGGCCGAGCAGGCCGACGTGTCCGCCTCCGGCCTCGCTCCCGCGCAGCACCCGCTGCTCGGCGCCGCCATCACGCTGCCGGAGTCGAGCGCGGTGGTCCTGACAGGACGCATCGGTCTCCAGACCCACCCGTGGCTCGCCGACCACGCCGTCATGGGCACCACCCTCCTGCCCGGCACCGCTTGCGTCGAACTCGCCCTGCGGGCGGGCGACCAGGTGGGTTGCGGCCTGCTGGAAGAGCTCACCCTCGAAGTGCCGCTCGTCCTTCCGCCGCAGGGCGCCTGCGACCTCCGGGTGTCCGTGGGTGAGCCCGACGAGTCCGCACGGCGGCCGGTCAACGTGTACTCGCGAGTCCAGGACGCGGCCTCTGCCGACGCCTGGACCCGGCACGCCAGCGGTCTGCTCGCCGTCGGCGCGAGCGCGTCCCGCTCCGGGGCCGATCTGAGCGTATGGCCGCCCGAGGGCGCCGCCCCCGTCGATGTGAGTGAGCTCTACTCGACGCTGGCCGCCGACGGCCTGGAGTACGGCCCGGTGTTCCGGGGCCTGCGCGCCGCCTGGCGCCGCGACGGTGACGTCTTCGCCGAAGTTGCCCTGCCCGAAGAGGCGCACGGCGACGCCGGTGCGTTCGGTCTCCACCCGGCCCTCCTCGACGCCGCACTCCACGCCACCGAGCTGGTGGGCGGCGACAGCCGGCAGCTCGGACGCGGCGCGGCCCTGCCGTTCGCGTGGAGCGACGTGTCGCTGCACGCCTCGGGGGCGACCGCGCTGCGGATCCGGGTCGCGGCGGTCGACGGCAGTGCGGACACGACGTCGCTGGACCTGGCCGACGCGGCCGGAGCACCGGTGGCAACCGTCCGCTCGATGGTCGCCCGGCCGGTGTCTGCCGAGCAGATCGCGACGGCGCGTGGCGGTTCGCTGCCGCTGTACCACGTGGAGTGGACCCCGATCCCGACGGAAGGCGCGAGCGAGGGTACCGGCACCAGTTGGGCGGTGCTCGGTCCGGATGCTGACAAGTGGGCCTGGGCAGGCCTGGCTTCGTACCCGGACCTGGCTTCGCTCGGCGATGCGGTGCCACCGGTGGTGCTGCTGCCGTGCCCGGTCGTCGAGTTCGACGCCACGGACCCGGACGGCAGGACGACGATGCCGGAGCGGCTTCGTGAGGTCCTCGGCGATGTACTGGGCACTCTGCAGCAGTGGCTGGCGGAGGAGCGGCTGTCGTCCTCGCGGCTGGTCGTCGTGACTCAGGACACGGATGGCCCGGGAAGCATGATCAATGCGGCGGTGGGGGGGCTGGTCAGGTCGGCCCAGGAGGAGAATCCGGGCTGCTTCGTACTGGCCCGCTGGGACGGCTACGAGGCCTCGGCCCGTCACTTCCCGGCCGCGGTCGCCAGTGGTGAGCCGCAGGTTTCGGTCCAGTCGGACGGTGTGTACGCGGCCCGGCTGGGACGCGTCGCACCCGATGTGACGGCCGTCGGCTCACCCGCCCTCACCGGTTTCGAGGACTGGGGCCCCGAAGACACCCTCCTCATCACCGGCGGCACCGGCGGACTCGCCACCCTCATCGCCGCACACCTCATCACCCACCACCACATCAAAAACCTCACCCTCGCCAGCCGACAAGGACCCCACGCACCAAACGCCACCCAACTCACCCAACACCTCACCCAACTCGGCGCCCACATCACCCTCACCACCTGCGACGTCAGCAACCCCACCCAACTCACCCAACTCATCAACAACACCCCCCACCTCAAAGGCATCATCCACACCGCAGGAACCCTCGACGACGCCACCCTCACCAACCAAACCCCCCACCACCTCAACACCACCCTCACCCCCAAAGCAGACGCCGCCTGGCACCTCCACCACACCACCCAACACCTCAACCTCACCCACTTCATCCTCTACTCCAGCGCAGCCGCCACCCTCGACGGCGCAGGACAAGCCAACTACGCCGCCGCCAACGCCTTCCTCGACGCCCTCGCCACCCACCGCCACACCCAGAACCAACCCGCACACTCCCTCGCCTGGGGACTCTGGAACACCAACCACGGCATGGCCACACACCTCACCCAGACCAACCTCAACCGCATGAACAACGGCCCCCTCCTCCCCCTCACCACCACCCAAAACCTCACCCACTTCGACACCGCCCTCACCACCACCAACCACCCCACCCTCCTCCCCATCAAACTCAACCCCCACCACCCCACCCAACACCTCCTCCACACCCTCCACCCCACAACACCCACCCGCCCCACCGCACACACCACCACCCACACCACCACCGTTGATCCCTCCTCGCTGGAGCAGCGGCTGGCACCGCTCGCCGACGACGAGCGCCGCCTCCTGCTGGAGGACATGATCTGCGTCGAGGTGGCCGCGGTGCTCGGGTACGCCGACGCCTCGTCGCTCGACCCGGCGCGGTCGTTCCAGGAGTCCGGATTCGACTCGCTCACCGCGGTGGAGCTGCGCAACAGGCTCAAGAAGACCACCGGTCAGCGCCTGTCCGCCACGCTGGTCTTCGACTACCCGACGCCCCAGACCCTGGCGAGCTACCTGCTGGAGGAACTGCTGCCGGAGATCGAGGAGATCCGGGCGCAGCAGCAGGTGCCGGCGGCGGACGGGAACGAGGACAACGAGGACGAGGACACGCTGCGCCGGGTGCTCGGCTCGGTGCCGCTGGCCCGTATCAGGGAAGCCGGCCTGCTGGACGCACTGCTGGCGCTGGCCCCGTCCGGGCTCCCGGCACAGAGCGCGGAAGCGGCGCACCGGAATGCCGAGGCCGAAGGCGACCAGAGCGACGCGATCCTGGCGATGGACATCGAGGACCTCGTACGCGAGGCGTTCGAGCGCAGCGACTCCGAACAGCCTGAGTGACCGCGCGGGCTCCGGCCCCGCCAGTTCCGCCGTCCCTGCCGTCCCCGTCGTCTCCGGTTCCACCGGGGTCGACGGGGACGGGGCACTGTCCGGACGAGGGGACGGAGCACCGTCCGGGCGAAGCGACTCAAGTGACACGAGCGACCGAGGAGTGCGAGTGACGACCGTGGATACACCTGTCCAGAAGATCGCAGAGGCGCTGCGCAAATCGCTGCTGGAGAACGAGCGGCTGCGCCGGCGCTATGACGAGGCCACGGCCGCCGCTGCGGAGCCGGTGGCGATCGTGGGCATGAGCTGCCGCTTCCCGGGAGGGGTGGAGTCTCCGGAGGACCTGTGGTCGCTCGTCGACTCGGGCACCGACGCGATCACCGGGTTCCCGGACAACCGGGGCTGGGACCTCGACGGGGTGTACGACCCGGACGGCGTACGGCCGCACACCAGCTACACCGGGCAGGGCGGATTCCTGCACCGGGCGCCGGAGTTCGACCCGGCGTTCTTCGGGATGAGCCCGCACGAGGCGACCGCCACAGACCCCCAGCAACGACTGCTGCTAGAAGTCGCCTGGGAGGCGTTCGAGCGGGCCGGAGTCGATCCACACAGCCTGACGGGCAGCCGGACCGGGGTGTACGCAGGCGTCATGGCCACCGACTACCCGGTGCGGGTGGGCACGGTGCCCGAGGGTGCCGAAGGATTCATGGTCACCGGCACCGACGGCAGCATCGTGTCAGGACGGATCTCCTACACCCTCGGTCTGGAGGGGCCCGCCGTATCGATCGACACGGCGTGCTCGTCCTCGCTGGTGGCGCTCCACCTGGCCGTGCAGGCGCTGCGCCAGGGCACCTGCTCGCTGGCCCTGGCCGGCGGCGTCACCGTGATGTCCACGGCCCGTACGTTCGTGGAGTTCAGCCGGCAGCGCGGGCTGGCCCTCGACGGCCGCTGCCGGTCCTTCGCCGACGCCGCCGCCGGTACGGGCTGGGGCGAGGGCGCCGGCATGCTCGTACTGGAGAAGCTGTCCGACGCGCGCCGCAACGGCCGCCGCATCCTCGCGGTGGTACGCGGCTCCGCGCTGAACCAGGACGGTGCCAGCAACGGCCTCACCGCCCCGAACGGCCCCTCGCAGCAGCGGGTGATCCGCCAGGCCCTGGCCGACGCCGGCCTGTCCACCGGGGACATCGACGTCGTGGAGGCGCATGGCACCGGCACCGTGCTCGGCGATCCCATCGAGGCACAGGCCCTGATGGCGACGTACGGCAAGGGGCGTCCGGCCGACAACCCGCTGTGGCTGGGCTCGGTCAAGTCGAACATCGGGCACACCCAGGCCGCCGCAGGCGTGGCCGGGGTGATCAAGTCGGTGATGGCGCTGCGGCACGGCATACTGCCCAGGACCCTGCATGTGGATGCTCCGTCCACCAAGGTGGACTGGGAGGACGGCGCGGTGAAGCTGCTCACCGAGCCGGTGCCGTGGCAGCGCGACCGCCCCCGCCGCGCGGGGGTTTCCTCCTTCGGCCTCAGCGGCACCAACGCGCACGTCATCATTGAGCAGGCGCCCGAAGCCGAAGCGCCCGCGGTGGCCGCGCCGGACACCTCGGCCGCGCTGCCCTACCTCATCACCGCGAAGAGCGCAGCGGCGCTGCGCGCCCAGGCCGACCGGCTCGCCGAGCGGGTCGCGGCCGACCTCGGGCTGCGCCCCGCGGACCTCGGGTACTCCCTGGCGACCACCCGTGCCGCGCTGGAGCACCGGGCCGTGCTGGTCGCCGACGGCCGGGACAGCCTGCTGGCGGGGCTGCGGTGCACCGCCGACGGCGACACCCCGGACAACCTGGCGAGCGGCATCGCCGCCGGCCGGGCCAAGGTCGCGTTCGTCTTCCCCGGGCAGGGTTCGCAGTGGGCCGGCATGGCCCTGGAACTGCTGGACCGGGCACCGGTGTTCGCCGAGCGGATACGTGCCTGCGCGGACGCCTTCAGCCCCTACGTCGACTGGGACCTGCTCGCCGTACTGCGGGGCGAACCTGACGCGCCCATCCTCGAACGCGTCGACGTGGTCCAGCCGGTGCTGTTCTCCGTGATGGTCTCGCTGGCTGAACTGTGGCACGCCAACGGTGTGAAGCCCGCCGCGGTGGTGGGCCATTCGCAGGGCGAGATCGCCGCGGCCTGCGTCGCGGGCGCCCTCTCCCTCGAAGACGCCGCCCGCGTGGTGACGCTGCGCAGCCAGGCCATCGCCCGCCGGCTGACCGGCCCCGGCGGCATGATGTCGGTGTCCTCCCCCGCCGAGCAGGTCGCCGAGCGGCTGCGCCGCTGGGACGGCCGGCTGTCCGTCGCCGCGATCAACGGCGCCGGTTCGGTCGCCGTCTCCGGTGACTCCGACGCATTGGACGAGCTCCTCGCCGAGCTCCAGGCCGAGGACATCTGGGCGCGCAGGATCCCGGTCGACTACGCCTCGCACTCCGCCCATGTGGAGTCCATCGAGCAGGAGTTGCTGGAAGTACTGGCGGACATCACGCCCCGCCCCTCGCGCATCCCGTTCTACTCGACGGTGACCGCGTCGCTGATCGACACCGGCGAGCTCGACGCCTCGTACTGGTACCGCAATCTGCGGCAGACGGTGCGCTTCGAGGAGACCACCCGGGCCCTGCTCGCCGACGGCCACGGCGTCTTCGTCGAGGCCAGCCCGCACCCGGTGCTGTCCATGGGCATCCAGGAGACCGGCGAGGCGGCCGGGCGGCCCACCGCTGCCATCGGTTCGCTGCGCAGGCATGAGGGCGGCATGGACCGTTTCCTGCTCTCGCTCGGCGAGGCCTGGGTGCAGGGCGTGGCCGTGGACTGGGAGTCGTTGTTCACGCCGTACGCCCCGGCGTGGGTCGACCTGCCCACCTACCCGTTTCAGCGCCGGCCGTACTGGCCGCGACCGGACGCGGGCGGTGCGGATGTGACCTCGGCCGGGCTCGACGCCGCCGACCATCCGCTGCTGGGCGCGGTGGTGGGGCTGGCCGACGCGGACGGGGCGCTCCTGACCGGCCGGATCGGCCTCGACTCCCACCCGTGGCTGGCCGACCACGCGGCCGGCGGCACGGTACTGCTGCCCGGCACCGCGCTGGTGGAGCTCGCCGTACGCGCCGGTGACCAGGTCGGCTGCGGCCGGGTCGACGAACTCACCCTGACCGCACCGCTGTTGCTGTCCGAGAAGGGCGGCGTCCAGCTCCAGGTGTTCGTGGGCGTACCGGACGCGACCGGACGGCGACCGGTCGCCGTGCACTCGCGCCCGCTGACCGCCCCCGGAGCGGAGAACACCGACGGCGCCGAGACGGCATGGACGGGGCACGCCAGCGGCTTCCTCGTGTCCGAGACGGCGCCGGATGCGGGCGCGGCTGCCGACACGTCGGCCGTCTGGCCGCCCGAAGGCGCCACCGCGCTGGACGTGACGGACCTGTACGAGCGGCTCGCTGACCAGGGCTACGGCTACGGTCCTGCCTTCCAGGGGCTGCGCGCCGCCTGGCAGCGCGGCGACGAGGTGTTCGCGGAAATCGCCCTGCCCGAGGACGCCCGCGCCGAGGCCGCCAGGTTCGGACTGCACCCGGCGCTGCTGGACGCGGCCCTGCACGCCGCGGGCCTCGGCCCGTTCGACACTTCTTCCGACACCTCCGACGGACAGATCCGGCTGCCCTTCAGCTGGAGCGGCGTGAGCCTGCGAGCCGTGGGCGCGGCCGCACTGCGGGTACGGGTCTCCCCGGCCGGCGACGACGCGGTGAGTCTGCGTCTGGCGGACGCGACGGGAGCGCCGGTCGCATCCGTCGACGCGCTGATGCTGCGTCCGGTCGCGCTCGGCGGACTGTCGGCCACCCCGGCACCGCACCGCGACTCCCTGTTCCAGGTGGAGTGGCAGGCGGCGGCGAAGGCGGGCGAAGCGGCATCGGCACGCGCGGTGCCCTGGGCTCTCCTGTCCGAGGACGAAACCGCAGACTCTGCCGTGTCCGCCGCGCTGCTGCCGGCCGGCGACGCAACGCGCACCGACGGGCCGGACGGGCCGGCACCGGAGGTGCTGGTTCTCCCCTGCCCGCCGGTCGACATCACGGACGCGGAGCAGGTGCCGCAGCGACTGCGCGAAGTGCTCGGCACCGTGCTGGCCGCACTGCAGCAGTGGTCGGCCGAGGACCGGCCGGTCTCTTCCCGGCTGGCCGTGGTCACGCAGGGCGCCGCAGGCCCCGAGGGGCTGCCGGTGGACGTCGTCGGTGCGTCGGTGTGGGGTCTGGTGCGCGCCGCACAGGCCGAGACGCCGGACTGCTTCGTCCTGGTCGATTCGGACGGCACGCCGGAGTCCGCGCGGCAGCTCGCCGCCGCGGTGGTGTCGGGTGGTGAGCCGGAACTGGCCCTGCGCAACGGCGAAACCTACGTACCCCGCCTCGTACGAGCCACCACACCCCACCCCGACACCTCAACCACCCCCGCCCTCACCGGTTTCGAGGACTGGGGCCCCGAAGACACCCTCCTCATCACCGGCGGCACCGGCGGACTCGCCACCCTCATCGCCGCACACCTCATCACCCACCACCACATCAAAAACCTCACCCTCGCCAGCCGACAAGGACCCCACGCACCAAACGCCACCCAACTCACCCAACACCTCACCCAACTCGGCGCCCACATCACCCTCACCACCTGCGACGTCAGCAACCCCACCCAACTCACCCAACTCATCAACAACACCCCCCACCTCAAAGGCATCATCCACACCGCAGGAACCCTCAACGACGCCACCTTCACCAACCAAACCCCCCACCACCTCAACACCACCCTCACCCCCAAAGCAGACGCCGCCTGGCACCTCCACCACACCACCCAACACCTCAACCTCACCCACTTCATCCTCTACTCCAGCGCAGCCGCCACCCTCGATGGCGCAGGACAAGCCAACTACGCCGCCGCCAACGCCTTCCTCGACGCCCTCGCCACCCACCGCCACACCCAGAACCAACCCGCACACTCCCTCGCCTGGGGACTCTGGACCCAGAACACCAACATGACCACCCATCTGACGACGGCAGACGTCGAGCAGATGGCAAAGTCCGGCGTGCGCGGCCTGTCCGGAGACGAAGGCCTCGCTCTCTTCGACACCGCCGTGTCCAGCGGGACGCCTGTCCTGCTGCCGATCCGGCTGGACCTCAAGGCGCTGCGCGAACGCCCCGGCGACCTGCCACCGCTGCTGAGCTCTCTGGTACGCCCCGTGACCCGGCGCTCCGTAGCGTCCGCGGCTGCGGACGGCGGCGACACGCTGGCCCACCAGCTCCTGCGGATGTCCGTGCCCGAACGCGACCGCCTGCTGCTGGATCTGGTACGTACTCAGGTCGCCGGCATTCTCGGTCATGAGAGCGGCGACGCCGTCGACCCGGACCGCGCGTTCAAGGACCTGGGATTCGACTCGCTCGCCGCTGTGGCACTGCGCAACCGTCTCGGCACGGCGGCCGGAATCCGGCTGCCGGTCACCCTTGTCTTCGACCACCCCACACCGGTCGCCCTGGCGGAGTACCTCCGCACCGAACTGATCGGCACCGACGAGCCCCAGAACACCGGCCCGGTCGTCACCCCGGGCGCGGCCCCCGACGAGCCCATCGCCATCGTCGGCATGAGCTGCCGCTTCCCCGGCGACGTCAACTCTCCCGAAGACCTTTGGGCGTTGCTCGCCGAGGGACGCGACGGCATCTCACCCTTCCCCGAAGACCGAGGCTGGAACATCGAGGAGATCTGCGACACCAGCGGGCTGCGGGCGAACACCAGTCACTCACGCGAAGGCGGTTTCCTCTACGACGCGGCGGACTTCGACGCCGAGTTCTTCGGCATCTCCCCCCGCGAAGCACTGGCCACCGACCCCCAGCAACGCCTGCTCCTGGAAGCATCCTGGGAAGCACTCGAACGCGCCGGACTCGACCCCCACACCCTGCGCGGCAGCCGCACCGGCGTCTTCGCCGGCATCATGTACCACGACTACGCCTCCCGCCTCGGCAACTCCCCACTCCCCGAAGGCGTCGACACCTACCTCGGCAACGGCAGCCTCGGCAGCGTCGCCTCCGGCCGCATCTCCTACACCCTCGGCCTCGAAGGCCCCGCGATGAGCGTCGACACGGCGTGCTCGTCGTCGCTGGTCGCACTGCACCTCGCGGTGCAGGCGCTGCGCAACGGCGAATGCTCGCTGGCCCTCGCCGGCGGGGTCTCGGTGATGTTCACGCCGGAAACGTTCATCGACTTCAGCAGGGCGCGAAATCTGGCACCGGACGGCAGGACGAAGGCGTTCGCCGGAGCGGCGGACGGCACGAGCCTCTCCGAGGGTGTCGGCATGCTGCTGGTGGAGCGGCTCTCCGACGCCCAGCGCAACGGACACCACGTACTGGCAGTCGTACGAGGCAGCGCCGTCAACCAGGACGGCGCAAGCAACGGCCTCACCGCACCCAACGGCCCCTCACAACAACGCGTCATCCACCAAGCCCTCCACAACGCCCGCCTCAACCCCACCGACATCCACGCCGTCGAAGCACACGGCACCGGCACCGTCCTCGGCGACCCCATCGAGGCACAAGCACTCCTCGCCACCTACGGCCAGAACCGCCCCGCCGAAAGCCCCCTGCGGCTCGGCTCCATCAAGTCGAACCTGGGACACACCCAAGCCGCCGCGGGCGTGGCCGGAATCATCAAGATGGTCATGGCGATGCGCCACGGCATACTGCCCAAGACCCTGCACGTGGACGAGCCGTCATCGAAGGTGGACTGGACGTCCGGACAGGTGGAACTACTCACCGAGGCGATGGCCTGGACCGGTGAAGAGCCCCGCCGTGCGGCGGTGTCGTCGTTCGGGATCAGTGGTACGAACGCGCACGTGATCCTGGAACAGGCACCGGCACCGGCACCGGCCGAGACGGCCGGGCCGAAGCGCGGTGACACCACCGGGCCGGTGCTCTGGCCGGTGTCCGGCGCCAGCCCGGACGCGCTGCGCGCCCAGGCAGCCGGCCTGCTCAACCTCCTGGAACGCACCGACGCCCCCGCCCCGGCCGACATCGGGTACGCCCTGGCCGCCACCCGCGCACACCTGGAACACCGCGCCGTCATCACCGGCACCGACCCGGCAGAACTCAGCACCGGACTGCGCGCCCTGAGCCAGGACACCCCCGCCACCGAACTCGTCCGCGCAGTCGCCCGCACCAGCGGCAGGACCGCCTTCCTGTTCACCGGACAAGGCGCCCAACGCCCCGGTATGGGACGCGAACTCGCCGCAGCCTTTCCGGTGTTCGCGGCAGCCCTGGACGAGGTGTGCGGGCACCTGGACCCCCTGCTGGACCACCCCCTGAAAGACGTGCTCTTCGCTCAGGAGGGTTCGGACCTGGCGGTGCTGCTGGACCGGACGGAGTACGCCCAGCCCGCCCTGTTCGCTGTCGAGACGGCCCTGTTCCGCCTGGTGGAGTCGCTGGGTGTACGCCCCGATCTGCTGGCCGGGCACTCCATCGGCGAGATCAGCGCGGCGCACGCCGCCGGCGTGTTCTCCCTCGCCGACGCCTGCACCCTGGTCGCCGCGCGCGGCCGCCTCATGCAGGCCCTGCCCGACGGCGGCACCATGGCCGCCCTCCAGGCCACCGAAGACGATGTCCGCACCCACCTCAACGGCGTCGGCAACGCGGCGATCGCAGCGGTAAACGGCCCTCGCGCAGTGGTGGTCTCCGGCACGGCGGCCTCCGTCGACAAGGTCGTGGAAGCGGTACGCGCCCAGGGCGGCAAGACCTCGTACCTGAAGGTCTCGCACGCCTTCCACTCCCCGCTGATGGACCCGATGCTGGACGAGTTCCGCACGGTGGTGTCGGGCCTCGCCTACAGCGAGCCCCGTACCCCGGTCATCTCGAACGTCACCGGACGCACCGCCACGCCGGGTGAGCTCACGTCCCCCGACTACTGGGTGACCCACGTCCGCGAAGCCGTCCGCTTCAACGACGCCATACGCGCCCTGGCCACCGAAGGCATCACCACCTACCTCGAAATCGGCCCCGACACGGTCCTCACCGCCATGGCCCCCGACGCCCTCCCCGACGACACCACAGCCACATTCATCTCCCTCCTGCGCCGCAACCGCCCCGAGGAGGCCGAGACCCTCACCGCCCTGGCCCGCCTCTGGACCAGTGGGCACACCGTCAACTGGCCCGCCCTGCACACCGGCCGCCCCGCCCGCCCGGTCGATCTCCCCACCTACCCCTTCCAACACCGGCGCTACTGGCTGGAGTCCACCCCCGACACCGGCGACGTCACCACCCTCGGCCAGGACTCCGCCCAGCACTCCCTGCTCGGCGCCGTACTCCACCGCGCCGGCACCGACGAATCCATCCTCACCGGCCGCGTCTCACTCCAGACCCACCCCTGGCTCGCCGACCACGCCATCGGGGACACTGTGCTCCTCCCCGGCACCGCTCTCGTCGAACTCGCCATCCACGCCGGTGACCACACCGGCACCCCCCACCTCGAAGAGCTCACCCTCCAGGCGCCGTTCGTTCTCGCCCCGGAGCAGGCTCTCCAGCTCCAGATCACGGTCGGGCCCCCTGACACGTCCGACCGCCGCACCCTCACCATCCACTCACGCCCCCAGTCCGCGGACGCGGCCTGGACCCAGCACGCGGAAGGCACTCTTACCGCCCAGTCCCCCACGCCCGACGCCGACTCCGCCCTCACCACGTGGCCGCCGGTCGGCGCCCTGCCCATCCCCCTGCACCACACCTACGAAGACCTCGCCACCCAGGGCTACCACTACGGCCCCGCCTTCCAGGGCCTCAAGGCCGCCTGGCACCATGACAACGCCGTCTACGCCGAAGTCGCCCTCCCCGAAGAGGCCCACGGCGATGTGGGCGCGTTCGGGCTGCACCCCGCCCTCCTCGACGCCGCACTCCACGCCGCCGACCTGGGCAGCGCCGACGTCCACGACGACGAACCCGAGCAGTCGGGCATGCTGCTCCCCTTCGCCTGGCAGGGCGTGACTCTCCACGCGTCCGGCGCGACGCGGCTGCGGGTGCGGATCAGCCGTACCGCCGCCAACGCGCTGTCCGTCGTCGCAGCCGACCCACAGGGCGAGCCGGTCGCCTCCGTACAGTCCCTTGTGCTGCGTGCCCTCAGCACGGAACAGCTGCTCATCTCCAGCAGCGGCCCGCACGGTGGCCATCAGCCGCTGTACGGCGTGGACTGGCTGCCGGCTCCGCTGCCCGCACCGGCCGTCGGGAGCGCGGACGTCCTCACGATCCGTCCGGTCGGCGCGTACCCCGGAGCGGCCGAGTGGCTGGCGGGTGCCGAGGCGCTCCTGCCGGCCGAAATACCGGCCGACGTACTGGTCCACTGCGACGACGAGCCCGATGCCGGCGCCGCGTCGTCCGCAGCGGTACGCACCGCCACCGGCCGGGCGCTGATTCTGCTCCAGCGGTGGCTTACGGACGAACGGTTCGCCTCGTCCCGGATCGTCGTCGTCACCCGGCGCGCCGTCGCCGCGTCCCGTCCCGGCGAGGAGGCCGAGGACGTGCTCGACCTGGCAGGCTCGGCGGTCTGGGGCCTGGTGCGCGCGGTGCGCGAGGAGCACCCGGGCCGGGTGGCGCTGGTGGATGTGGACGGTACGCCGGAGTCACGGAAGGCGCTGTCGGCAGCCGTGTCGATCGGGGAGCCGGAGGTCGCCCTGCGTGGCGCTGCCGCGCTCGTCCCCCGGCTCGTACGGGTCGCCACCGGTGCGGACCGTACCGACCGCGCGAGCAGCCAACTCGACGCCGACGGAACCGTATTGGTCACCGGAGGAACGGGCGGCCTGGGCAGTGCCCTCGCCCGTCATCTCGTGACGGCACACGGCGTACGCCACCTGTTGCTGCTCAGCCGCCGCGGTCCGGCGGCCGAAGGGGCCGACAAGCTCGCCGCCCAACTGGCCGACCTCGGCGCGAGCGTCGACATCGTGGCCTGTGACGCGGCGGACGAGGACGAACTCTCCGCGGTCCTCGCGCGCATTCCGGCCACACGTCCGCTGACCGGCGTCGTGCATGCCGCCGGTGTACTGGACGACGCGACGCTGGCCTCGGTGACACCCGAGCAGTTCGAGACGGTACTGCGCCCCAAGGTGGACGCGGCGCTCAATCTTCACCGGCTGACGGCGGACGCGGAGCTGGCGGCGTTCGTGCTCTTCTCCTCCGCGGCGGGCACGCTCGGCGCGGCCGGGCAGGTCAACTACGCCGCCGCGAACGCCTTCCTGGACGCGCTGGTCCAGCATCGGCGGGCGCAGGGGCTCACCGGGCTCTCGCTGGCCTGGGGTCTGTGGAACGCGGAGACGGGGATGGGCGACCAGCTCGCCGACGCCGATCTGCGCCGGATGGCGCGCTCCGGCATGCGGGCGCTCGCGGCGGACGAGGGCCTGGCCCACTTCGACGCCGCGCTCGCTCGGGGCACGTCCGGGCGGCCGGTACTGCTGCCGATGGCTCTGGACATCACCCGCGCCCGTACCGGCAGCGGCACCGACGGCGTACCGGCGATGCTGCGCGCACTGGTACGGGCCCCGTCCCGCCGGGCCGTGGACAACGGCGGCGGAGCGGCGGCCGAGTCACAAGGCACCCTGCTGGTGAGCCAGTTGGCGTCGCTGTCGGCCGAGGAGCAGGAGCGGACGCTGCTGCACCTGGTGCGCAGTCACACGGCCGAGGTGCTCGGTCACGCACGGGGCCAGGCAGTTGATCCGCTGCGAGGGTTCGTGGAGCTGGGCTTCGACTCGCTGACGGCTCTGGAGCTGCGCAACCGGCTCGGCAGTGCCAGTGGGCTCCGGCTGCCGTCCACGCTGATCTACGACCACCCGACTCCGCTGGCCGCGGCCCGGCATTTGCGGGCCGAACTGGTCGACGACGGTGCCGCCCAGGGTTCGTCGCTGGAGGCGGAACTCGCCGGCCTGGAAGCCGCCATGAGCGGCGCCGCACCGGACGAGGCCGAGCACGCCAGGGTCGCGGCGCGGCTGCGGGCGCTGACGGCGCAGTGGGGCGAGGTCTCCGAGCCGGAAAGCCGGCAGACGCCGGCCGATGACCGGGCGGCGTTGGAGTCGGTCTCCGCCGATGAGCTGTTCGACATGCTCGACAGTGAGCTGGAAACCGACTGACCACGCGTCAGGCACATGGTGAGGGCCGGCCCCCGGTCGTCGGCTGGGGGGCCGGCCCTCACTGTTGTTCAGCCGCGGCCGGGCACCCTCGAAGACGCGCCACCTTCACGCGCACCGTCCTCGCCCACCCTCGCTTCGGGAACCTCCCCCGTCTCGGGAGCCCCCGCCGCCCCGGGGACCTCCGCCCCCGTCTCGGGAGCCCCCGCCCGCGTGTGTCGCAGCAGGATCAGTGAGGTCACAGCCATCGCGAGGAGCAGGCCGACCGCGGTCCAGGAGGCGACGCGCAGCCCGTGCGCGAAGGCCTCCCGTGCGACGTCGAGCAGCTCCTCACCGGTACGGGACGGCAGGTGCTGCGCAGTCTCCACCGCGCCGCCCAGGGTGTCCTTCGCGGAACCGACCGCGTCGCGCGGCAGACCGGCCGGAGCCTCCCGGGCCACGTCGTGCCGGTACACGGCGGTCCCGATGCTGCCCAGGATGGCGACGCCGAAGGCGCCACCGAACTCGGTGGCGGTCTGGGACAGTCCGGAGACCGATCCGGCGCGGTCGGCCGGCGCCGTGGCGATGACCAGGTCGGACGTGGTCGTCATGACCAGCGTGATGCCGGCCGCCATGATCACCGTGCCGAGGGCGAGCACTCCGACACCGGAGCTCGCGTGGAGCTGGGAGAGCACGCCGTACCCGGCGGCGGCGACCACCAGGCCGCCGGTCACGACCACTCCGGGTCGTACGAACCGCACCAGCAGCGGGGCCGTCGCGGAGCTGACCAGGGCGGCGCCCGCGGCGGGCAGCGCCCAGAGCCCCGCCTGCAACGGCCCGAACCCGAGCACCATTTGCAGGTACTGGGAGGTGAAGAGGCCGGACCCGACGAGGGAGAAGATCGCGAGCACGCTGGTCGCGACGGACGCGCTGAACGCCCGGTCGCGGAACAGCCGTACATCCAGCAGGGGTTCGGCCAGGACTCGCTGGCGCCTCAGGAAGTACCAGCCGATGCCGAGACCCACGAGGAAGACGACGACGGGTACCGCGCTCACTCCGTCCTCGGCCATCTTCTGGATACCGTAGACGGCGGGCAGTACCGCGGCCAGTGACAGCGCGGCGCTGAACAGATCGAATCTGCCGGGCTTCTCTGCTTTGGACTCCGGGAGCAGCGGCGGCGCGAGGATGAGCAGCAGCGCCATGACGGGCAGGTTGACCAGGAAGACCGATCCCCACCAGAAGTGTTCGAGGAGTACGCCGCCCAGGAGCGGGCCGAGGATGGCACCGGCGGCGAACGCGCCGGTCCACACGGCGATGGCGATGCGACGCTGCCCGTCGTCGCTGAACATGTTGCGGATGAGGGACAGGGTGGACGGCATCAGGGTGGCGCCGCCGAGCCCCATCAGGGCGCGGGTCGCGATGAGCATGGCCGGTCCACTCGCGAGGCAGGCCACCACCGAGGCCAGTCCGAAGACGACCGCGCCGATCATCAGGAGCCGTCTGCGGCCGATCCGGTCGCCGAACGAGCCCATCGTCAGGAGCAGCCCGGCGAGGACGAACGGGTAGATGTTGACGATCCAGAGGAGTTCCGCGCTGCTCGGGCCCAGCTCGGCGCTGATGAACGGCAGTGCATAGGACAGCACTTGCATGTCGAGGGAGACCAGCAGGACGGGGAGGATGAGGACGGCGAGTCCTGTCCACTGCTTCCGCCCGGCCCTCCTGGTCGGCTGTATCGCCGCTGTGTCTGCGTTGCTCATGGCGTGTTCCGCTCCTGCTTCGCTGCCCGGTTCTGCGCCTACGCGTTGAGGTAGGCGAGTACTGCCAATACACGCCGGTTGTCGTCTCCCGACGCGGTGAGGCCCAGCTTCGTGAAGATGCTGTTGGTGTGTTTACTGACCGCTTTCTCGGAGACGAACATCTTGGCGGCGACCGCCGCGTTGGACCGTCCTTCGGCCATCAGCCCGAGCACTTCGCGTTCCCGCTCGGTCAGGGCGTGCACCGGGCTGGTCTCGGTGTCGTGCTTGATCAACAGCTCGGAGACCACTTTGGGATCCATGACGGTTCCGCCCGCGGCCACCTGACGGACCATGTCGACGAAGCGGCGCACGTCGAAGACGCGGTCCTTGAGCAGATAGCCCACGCCCCCGTTCTGGTCGGACAGCAGCTCGCGCGCGTACATCTGCTCGACGTGCTGGGAGAGCACCAGGATGGGCAGCCCCGGCACCTGCGTGCGGGCCTGCACGGCGGCGTGCAGTCCTTCGTCGGTGAAGGTCGGTGGCAGTCGTACGTCGACGATGGCCACGTCGGGCCGGTGCTGGAGCAGGGCCCGCAGCACGGCGGGGCCGTTGTCCACCGCTTCGACCACTTCGAAGTCGTGGACTGTGAGCAGTTGTACCAGTCCCTCCCTCAGCAGGGCCAGGTCCTCGGCGATCACAACGCGCACGGAAGCTCCATCGTCACTAGGGTCGGTCCACCGGTCGGGCTGCTGATGGCGAGTTCTCCGTCGAAGGCCGCGAGTCGGCGTTGCAGGCCGCGCAGGCCGCTGCCGCCCTCGGCGTCCGCTCCGCCGCGTCCGTCGTCGCCGACCTGGGCCCGGAGTTTCCCGCCGGCGTACCAGAGGCGCACGCTCGCGCGGCCCGCGCCGCTGTGCTTGGTGATGTTGGTGAGTGCCTCGGCGATCACGAAGTACACGGCCGACTCGACCGGCAACTGGGGCCGGGAGGGGAGGTCGATCTGCACTTCGACGGGTACGGCCAGGCTCACCGCCAACGCCCTCACGGCGCCGTCGAGTCCGCGCTCGGCCAGTACGGGCGGGTGGATGCCGCGTACCAGGTCCCGCAGTTCGGTCAGTGCCTGGCTGCTGGATTCCACGGCGTCGGCCAAGAGTTTGCGCACCATGGCGGGGTTGCTCTCCAGCAGGGTGTCGGCGAGTCCCAGGCTCATGCCGAGGGACACCAGGCGGGCCTGCGCGCCGTCGTGCAGGTCCCTCTCGATCCTGCGGAGTTCGGCCGCCTGGGACTCCATGGTCTCCGAGCGCGTCTCGGTCAACCGCTCCACCCGCAGGGTGAGCCTGGCGTTGCGGGTGGGGGACAGCAGCAGTCGGTTGAAGCGGATGTGCAGCCGTGCCAGTGATGGTGAGATCAGCAGGCCGAGGACCACGAACAGCATGCCCTGCGGGATGGCGAGGTTGGCCTCGGTCTGGTCGGTGATGAACCAGATCGCTCCGAAGCCCCAGTGCGGTCCCATGCTCTCCCAGAGGAGGGGGGTGACGAACATGCCGTTGAGGCCGTAGGCGACGAACGAGGCGGGCAGCAGTCCCAGGATCAGCCCGACGGGTGTGTCGAGCAGCGTCCACAGGAAGTCCCGCCAGGTGGCGGGGTCGGACAGCAACTGGCGGCAGTGCGTGACCGACCCGGCGGTGTCGTAGGGATCGTTCGAGTCGGTGGGGCGGTAGGGCGTTTCGATGGGCACGCCGGACCATTCTTCGGCCGTCCGCCGGTGGAAGTTGGCCAGACCGCGTACCGCGATCATGACGACCGGGAGGACGAGGAAGCCCACTCCGACGACCAGTGAGGCGAGAGTGACAACCATGACGGTGAACAGGACGAGGCTGCCGATCTGGGAGAGCACGGCGACCGTCAGGCCCCGTGCGCACCAGTGCAGCCGTTGCGCCAGGCCGCGGGACGATGCCGGTAATCGTGCGGCCCAAATCTTGTTCAACTGCTCCAACCTCCTGTGCCCCGGAAGCGTTCAGGTCCTGTCCGGGCGATCGAGTTCCCCACGGGCCCATGATGCAACACGTGCGGGCGGTGACCGGGCGGTCTCACTCGACCGTGCCCAGTGTCACGGCGTTTCAAGGATCGCGCGTGAACCCTGGTGGAGTAGTGGGGAAAGGCCCAGGTCAGGGGTGGACTTTCCTCTACCCCCCTTGTGGACACAGACCCATCGGTCGTCGCTCTTCCCGTCCGTAGCGTGGTTGTCGTGATCGCGTCCCCCTCGCGACAGGCACTGGGAGCTTTGAATGGACACCACCGCAGTCGACGACACAGTACGGCTCGACGCCGTTCGCAAGGTCTATGGCGAGGGCGCCAATGCCGTGACCGCGCTCGACGGCGTCAGCCTGAGTTTCCAGCGCGGCAGCTTCACCGCCGTGATGGGCCCGTCGGGTTCGGGCAAGAGCACCTTCCTGCACTGCGCGGCGGGGCTGGACCGGCCGACTTCCGGCACCGTCCTGCTGGACGGCGAAGATCTCAGTGGCTACGACGAGACGACGCTGACCAAGATGCGGCGCGAGCGCATCGGCTTCATTTTCCAGGCCTTCAATCTGCTGCCCGCCCTTTCGGTGCTGCAGAACGTCACGCTTCCGCTGAAACTCGCCGGCCGGCGCCCCGACCGGGCCCAAGTGACCAAGGTGATCAATCGTGTGGGGCTCGGCGATCGTACCGGAAGCCGTCCCGCCGAACTGTCCGGCGGCCAGCAGCAGCGCGTGGCGATCGCCCGCGCGCTGGTCACCGGGCCCGCGGTGGTCTTCGCCGACGAGCCGACCGGTGCGCTGGACACCCGCACCGCCCGTGAGGTGCTGCGGCTGATGCAGGAGTCCGTACGGTCGCTGGGGCAGACCATCGTGATGGTCACCCACGACCCCGTGGCCGCCTCGTACGCGGACCGGGTGGTGTTCCTCGCCGACGGCCGGTTCGTGGGCGACATCTACAACCCGACGGCCGAGGCGGTCGCCGAGCGGATGACTCGCCTGGGCGCCTGGGCCGAAGAAGAGCCCGTGGCCTACGGCCAGCATGTGCCGAACGCGGCCGGAGGCACGTACTGATGTTGTCCCTGGCTCTGCGCACGCTGCGGTTCCGCAAGGGCGGATTCGTGGCCACCTTCATCGCCATGTTCTTCGGCGCGGCCCTCATCACGGCCTGCGGCGGCCTCATGGAGAGCGGCGTCCGCGACGCGGTGCCGCCCCAGCGGCTGGCCGCGGCTCCCCTCGTGGTGGCCGGCGACCAGAAGTACGACGGTGCCCAGCTGTCCGAGCGGGTCCGGCTCGACGCGGCGCAGGTACACGCCGTCGCCGCGGTGCCCGGTGTCGGCAAGGCCGTCGCCGACGTGTCCTTCCCGGTGGCGGTCGTACGTGACGGCCGCCCGGTGACCGACCTGTCCGACACTGCCACCGGCACTGAGCACCGCCCGCTCGGCCACGGCTGGGACTCGGCTCAGCTGGCCCCTTACACCCTCATTTCGGGAGCCCGGCCCGGTGCGGCCGGTGATGTGGTGCTGGACGCCGGGCTGGCCGGGCAGGCGGGCGCCTCCGTCGGCGACCGGGTCCGGATCGTGGCCGACGGACGGCCGCAGGAGTTCCGGCTGGCCGGAATCGTCAAGCAGGCAGGCGGCCGTACGGCTTCGCAGCCCGCGGTGTTCTTCACCGACGAGCAGGCCGGCGCGCTGAGCGGCCGGGCCGGCACGGCGGACGCGATCGGTGTGCTGCCCAAGGCGGGCACCGACACCGCCGAGCTCGGCAGCAGGATCGAGCACGCCCTGAACGGCAAGGCGGCCGTCATGCTGACCGGCGAGAACCGGGGGCTCGCCGAGTTCCCGCAGGCCGCGAGCAGCCAGAAGAGCCTCGTCACGCTGTCCGCGATCTTCGGCGGCTGGGCGATCCTGGTCGCCATGTTCGGGGCGTCCTCCACGCTGGGGCTGACCATTCAGCAGCGGCACCGCGAGATGGCCCTGATGAAGGCGATCGGCACCACCCCGCGGCAGCTGCGCCGCATGATCCTGGGCGAGACGCTGGTCGTCGCGACCGTCGCCTCGGTGCTGGGCTGCCTGCCCGGCGCGCTGCTCAGCGAGCTCATCTTCGACAAGCTGGTCTCCGCCGGAATGGTCTCCGGGGCCGTCGAGTTCCACCTCGGCGTGGTGCCGGCCCTGGTGGCTGTGGGCGCCTCGCTGCTGGCCGGCGTCGGTGCCGCGTACATCACCGCCCGGAAGATCGCCAAGACCCGGGCCACCGAGGCGCTGGCGGAGAGCTCGATCGAGGGGCGCTGGCTGACCCGTACCCGGGTCGTCCTGTCCGTGCTCTTCCTCGTCGGCGGCGCCGGCATGGCCGTGATGACCATGACCATGATGAAGGGCGACCTGACAGCCAGTACCGCGGGACCGGCCTGCATCATGTGGGCGATCGGCCTGGCGCTGCTCGCCCCCGGCTTCACGAAGGCCATCGTGGCGCTGCTCCAGGGCCCGCTGCGTGCCCTCACGGGACTGCCGGGACAGCTCGCGGTGCTCAACTCCCGGGCCCATACGATCCGGATGGCCGCCACCATCACGCCGATCATCCTGCTGACCGGCATCGCCACGGGCACGCTGTACATGCAGCAGATCGAGGACGCCTCCAACCGCTCCGCGCACACCGGGATCCTGCGGGCGGACGACGTGCTGACGTCCGAGACCGGTGGTCTGGCCCCCGGCACCCTGGACCGGGTGCGGCAGGTACAGGGAGTCGGCGCCGCCTCCGACTACGTGACCAGTACCGGGTTCGTGCAGAGCCCCGAGGACGCCGAGCAGACCAGCGACGGCTGGCCGCTCCAGGGTGTCAGCGACGCCAAGAACCTCTCGGTGCAAGCCGCGGCCGGTTCGTTCGGCGGCCTGCGCGGGAACAGCGTCGCGCTGCCCGTCGAGCACGCCGCTTCCCTCGGGCGCGGTGTCGGTGATTCCCTCACCCTGCGGCTCGGGGACGGCACTCCGGTCAAGGTGAAGGTGGCTGCCACCTACCGGGCCGAGGGCGACGCGGCAGCACTGCTGCTGCCCGCCCAACTGCTGGCCGCCCACACCACCGACGGGGCGGCGCGCCAGATCCTGGTGCGCCACGCCGCCGGAAGCGACTCCACCGAGGTGACCGCGGCACTGTCCGCGCTGGTCAAGGACCAGCCGGGGGTCAAGGTGACCGACAGCGCCGCGCTGGTCGCCGGGCGCACCGAGGGCCAGCAGCAACTGGCCACCATCAACTACCTGGTGGTCGGCATGATCGTCGGATACACCGCGATCTCGGTGGTGAACACGCTGATCGCGGCCACCGGCCGGCGTCGCCGGGAGTTCGGCCTCCAGCAGCTGACCGGCTTCACGCGGCGGCAGATCATGACGATGATGAGTGTGGAGAGCGTGCTGACCGCCGTCGTCGGTGTGCTGCTCGGCACGGTCGCCGCCGCGGTCACGCTCTTCCCCTACAGCGTCGCCAAGCTGGACCGGGTGGTCCCGTCCGTACCGGTGTGGATCTACCTCGCGGTCGTGACCGGCGCGGTGGTGATCACCTTCACGGCGACCCTGCTGCCCACCTGGCGGGCCACCAGGATCCGACCGGTGGAAGCGGCGACCGCCGCGTAGGGAAGCCCCTGAAAACCAAAGTGAAGGGCCGGAAGTCCATCCCCCGTAAGACTCTCCGGCCGGGCCCCACCGCCTTGCAGGCGGTGGGGCCTCACCTTCTTCCCACCCCTAGGTGGGGGTGGTTAGGGGTTGGCCGGACACGTGCCCGGTGAGAACCTTCACCGGTGGACGACACACGTATGAGGGGCAAGTGAGTTGACGAGCAGCGTGCAGGAAAAGAGCGATTGGATCCAGCGCTTCCACCCGGCTCCGGACGCCAAGAACCGGCTCGTCTGCTTTCCGTACGCGGGCGGCGCGGCAAGTTATTTTCACCCTGTCTCGGCCGCGCTGTCGCCAGGAATCGACGTGCTGGCAGTCCAGTACCCGGGCCGGCAGAACCGCAGGACCGAGCCTCTGCTGCGCTCCGTCGACGAGTTGGCGCGGCACGCCACGACGGCGCTGCGCCCCTGGGCGGACCGGCCGTTGACGCTGCTCGGCCACAGCATGGGCGCACTGGTCGCCTTCGAGGTGGCGCGGCGGCTCGCGGGTGACGGCGCCGCCCCGCTCTCCGTCGTCGTTTCCGGCCGCCGTTCGCCGACCAGCGTGCGGCACGAAGACGTGCACAAGCGGGACGACCAGGGGATCGTGGCCGAGATGGAGCGGCTGGGCGGCAGCGACGTGCGGATGTTCCAGGACCCCGAGCTGCGGGCCCTGTTCCTGCCGGTGATCCGTGCGGACTACGAGGCCGTGGAGACGTACCGCTACCAGCCGGGTCCGTCCCTGCCGTGCCCGGTTCTCGCGCTGCTCGGGGACAACGACCCCATGGCGACGCTCGACGAGACCCGTGGCTGGGCCGAGCGCACGACCGCGCCGTTCGAACTGCGGACCTTCTCCGGCGGGCACTTCTACCTCAACTCCCATGCGGCGGCCGTGACTGAGGCGGTACGGGAGAACATCGCGTCCCTGAGCAGCTGATACCGGCGAAACTCCGCCGCGTTGGGATCTGCTGGGCTGGTCGGTGCCTGCCGACGGATCAGAGCTCGCGCGCTTGCTCCACAGCGGGGACAGCGTGTCGATCAGCATGACACCGAGCCCATTCCGGGACGCGTCCCCCGGCCCCGGTCCGGGGGCTCTATGACCGCGCGCTGTACTGCCCCTGGGCAGGAGCGCGTTGTCTTCCGCCGGATCGGTGAGCTGGCCCTCGTATCCACCGGGCCTCTGCCCCGCGGCCCGCTCCCGAGGACAGCGGCCCGGCCATCGGGAAGGCCGAACGGCACGGGGGATGAGGAGTTCGTCCGCGAACTCGTCCGCCAGGCCCAGTTCCTGCCGGTGCTGGAGCAGGTGGAGACCCACGGCGATTTCCAGCTCCGCAACATCCTGCGCCCCGACGACGGCAAGGGCTCCCTGGCGGTGGTCGACCTCGAGAGAAGCGAGCCAGGTCCCGCAGTCCGGGACCTGGTCCGCCTGTCCGACGCCTGGGCCCATCGCCCCGATCTCTACCAGGCATTTCTGGCTGGATACGGGAAGACCTTGACCGATGCCGAGGAAGCGCGGCTGGTCATCGAGACAGCTTTCGAAGCGGTGAGCGGGATCGCGGAGCTCTGCCGCAGTCTGGGGGTGTCGTGACGCCCGAGGGCCCGTATCCGGCCTGGCAGGGCCCGCAGAGGCCGGTGACTGTGGCCCCGCTCTTCCTGCTGTACGACTACACGTTCCGCACTGCGCCCGGGCTCAGCCGGGAGGGGGCGCTCGCGGCCACCTACGAGAGGGAGGTGGTGTGCAGCGATGAGTTCCTGCTGCACGCCGATCCGTACGAGAGCCGGCAGGCGTGGTGCGAGGCCAGGGTGAAGGAACCCGAGGTGCGGCTGGCTGCACTGGATCCGGCGACCCCCATCATGATGGTCAACCACTATCCGTTGGTGCGTGATCCGACGCGTGTGTTGCACCATCCCGAGTGCGCTCTCTGGTGCGGCACGGAAAGGACGGCTGACTGGCATCGGCGGTTCACGGTCGCGGCGATGGCCTACAGACATCTGCGCATCCCCCGAACTACTGTGTACGACGGGGTCCGCTTCGAGGAGGTGTCGGTCGGCTATCCGCGTGAGTGGCGCAGGCTAGGCCACCCGCGCACCGCGCCACCCCGCCGTATCCTACCGACTGCCCCGCTGGCGTGAGGGAGGTCCAGATGCTGAGGCGACTGCTGCCCGACGGCGTTGAAGTCGTTGAGTCCTTCTGTGATCCGCCGGAGGCGAAGCTCTATCCGGAGGAGGCGGCTCTTGTTCGTAACTCGGTGGAGAAGCGACGCCAGGAGTTCACGACGGTCCGGTACTGCGCCCGACGGGCCCTCAGCCGGTTGGGGCTGCCGCCGGGGCCGGTGCTGCCCGACCTGCACGGTGCCCCGCGCTGGCCCGCCGCAGTTGTCGGTAGCCTCACCCATTGCGACGGATACCGGGCTGCGGCGATCGCATACCGAACGGAGCTGACGATGCTTGGCATCGATGCCGAACCGCATGCGCCACTTCCAGACGGAGTCCTGGAGGCCATCGCCCGCCCTGCCGAGCAGGCTTGGATACGATCCGCACCACCCGGCAGGCACTGGGACAGGATGCTGTTCAGCGCGAAGGAGTCCGTATACAAGGCGTGGTACCCATACACCGGGCAACGGCTGGGGTTCTCTGACGCAGAACTGCGCTTCGACCCAATGGCCGGTACCTTCACTGCTCGGCTACTGACGAAGCCCCCGGTCCGGAGTCTCGGTCGGCAGTCGGCCCCGGACCTGATGAACGGCCGTTGGCTGGTCGGAAACGGACTGGTCGTCACCGCTGTCGCGACGGCACCTCGCTGACCGACCAGGTACTCCCGCTCGTCCTCGCCCTGGCTGGATAGGCGAACCCCATTCGGTGCGGTCCGTCTTGAGGGAGCACTCTGCGTAGTTGCGTAGAGGGATCTGCCTGCGGTGGGGGTGGCTGGCCTCTACGGTCGCGGTGTTGCCGAGGGTGGCCGGGTGGAGCGTCTGGAGGCCACGGAGCTGGCCTGCCGCGAGCGAGTTGAGCGGCTGCGGGCGGAGTTGGCCGAGGTCGCGGCGAGACTCGAGGCCGGGGAACCCTCACGGGCATGCTGTCGCAGGAGGCTGAGTTGTCCCGGGCCCTGTTGTCGTTGTTGTACGCGCCCGAGCCCGTTGCCTTCAACTCGCCCGCCGTGTCGTGCGATTGCCTCGCGCACGTGTACGGCGACGCGGCCGATCATCCCGATCGGGTTCGCCGGTATCCGTCGGACATGACGGACGCGGATTGGGCGGAGGTCCGGCCGTTGTTGCCGGTGCCGGCCTGGCTTCAGGGCCGGGGCGGGCGGCCCGATGGCTACTGTCACCGGCAGTTGCTGGACCAATGCCACGAAGTTAGGAGCTCAGCGGCGGTGTCAAGGGGGGCGAGATATGGGAGAGGCCTCTGCTATCCAGGGGATCGACCAAGATCTTCCTAAGAAAGCAGAGGCCCAGTGGCCCAGTGAACCGCCGACACCTCCGTGCGCTCGCGGTCCAGCAGTCGGGGGTAGCTGTGCTCGGTGATGAACTCCGGAAGGTCGGGCGTCAGCGTGAGTCGATGACCCGGACTTCGGGTGCGAGCCCGCTGTCCACCCAGCGGCGGCCGTCCCGCCGTTGCCGGGAACCCGGGCAGGCGTCGTCCGCTCGGGCCACGGCGCCGCGCAACGCATCCGGGTCGATCGCACCCCAGCCCTGGACGAAGAGCTGAATGACCATCATGGAGTCGCTCGGCTGAGCGGGCATGTGCCATTCGCTCAGGAAGACAGGGCGGGAGAAGTCGCTTGTTGCCGGTTCGGTCATGCGGGTCCCTCGTGCCACCTGATGAAAGAGCCGGCAGCGCCGGCTCGGCTACGGCGCAGTGAACCGCGCCGGAAGAGCGGCACATAGCAAAATACTTGCGCGCCAATCCACACAACCCCCTATGAACGAAGGCCAGGAAATGTCGAACAAAACAGGGGGATTTCTGGGGAACCGTCGTCGTCAACCCGCCGCTAAGACTGCCCCTGATCACGTATTACTTGCTCCGCGTCAGCGAATAACATAGGAATAGTAAAAGTCGAAAGGCCGGCCGGGCCGCGTCCCCGTTGACCGCCCCGTGATCCCGCAGCCCGCACCATGCCCCCGCCACTTCCGCCGGCCCCGGGCAGCCGGGCAATCCGCCCGTAGTTGACTAATTCTTGAACAGTTCGGTGCCGCCGCGATGACGAAAGTCCTGCCACCGCGGCAGCCGGACCGGCGGCGGCCCTGGACGCGGGAATACGGCGCGGTGGCAGGCAGCACCGGCGGTGGGCCCGGACGGTGCCGATCCGTTGAAGGTTCCATCGCCGCGAAACAATTACCGCAAGTCCCGAATTCGGCACCGACGGTGAGGGCGCCGGCAGGCCACGGACTTCGCGGGATGTCGCACCGTACCGGGCTCTCGCCGTAACCTGCTGACGGCTCGCACCCGGTACTCGGAGAACGCGCCCGGCCGACGTTGTATACAGCCACGCCCAACCCGGCTGAGCCTGAACGTCGTTGCACTCAGGCCCATTATAATATTGTTGCCAAGGAGGATATGTGCGAGCTATTGATGCGTCCAACACCGGTCCTGAGCTTGAGCGCCTCGCCCGGGGACTCCCCAGCCGCTCCCCCTGGGGAGCGGCTGGGGAGTCCCCGGGCGAGGCGGGGAGCTCGTGGGGAGTTTGAGCTGCACAAACCCATACGACACTGAAAGGCGACGAAAGATGAATCACCGCAGGTCAGCACCACCCTTGGCGACGAATCAGCAGGTCAGCGCCCTGCGCTAGGGGCCTCCATGACAAAGGTGCCCTGAAGACTGGGACAAGCAGTGAGCATGCCCTGAATCCTTGTCACTTGAACACGTGCAGACGCGCAGATAGCGCGCTCACGGACGAGCCGGGGGAAAATCTGCGGAGTTTGGAACCATGTCTCCATTGGCCTGACCATCGAGCAGACTGTCGATCGGGCAACGCGCCTCCGGCACGAAGTGGGCATAGTGGTCCAGCGTGATGGTTGCAGACGAGTGCCCCAGCCACCTGGCCAGTGTCACCACGGACTCCCCACCCTCAAGGACGATCGAGGTGTACGTGTGCCTCAGCACATGGAAGCCATCCCTGCGCTCCGCCAGCCACTGCCGCGGCTTCGCACACTCGTCTACCTCAAAGCCGCCCCGAAAGAGGTCGACCTCATCCCCGGCTTCACGGGGGACATGACGGGCATCGGCCACCACGGAACCTGCGACCTGGAGCTGCAACTGCAACTGCAACTGCAACTGCAACTGCAACTGCAACTGCAACTGCGCAGGCAACGGCGTCCGAGATGGGGGTGGGTCCTGCGGTGAGTTCGAGAATGCGGCGGCGGATGCCGGGCTGGCGCACGAGTTCCGCAAGGACGGGGGCGATGTCGTCGCGGGGGACGTCGGCGTAGTCGATGGCCTGTCCGATGCGCTGCCGCTGCCCGGCTGCTTGGTGGCTCCGGTAACCAGCCGCGTTGGTCTCACACCGCGTGGCGACGGTTCGCCGATTACTGCGGAGAAGCACAGGAGGCGGCGGCTGGAGGGGGCGGACTGGTTGGGGGGCGTTGTTGACATAGGCGTACGGCGAGGAGTTGGGCGTTCCGGCCGTGGAGGGTTCCGGGTCGATGGTGGTGAAGCGGCGGTTGGCGAGGCATGCGTGTGGTCGCGTGGGTTCATCCGGCCGCCCATGTATGGGTTTCACGGTGCGAGGGCCTGCCGGTGCGGGACCACGTGCCACCAACCATGGCCGGCTCCGCGGAAACCCGCCAGGCCTGACCGCAGGCGCGCGGAAGGGGAGAACACTACCCGCCCGATCCGCCCCGAATGCCGAAGTTCAACGCTGCGTAGTCAGCACCAAGTCAGCACGGGACAGGTGATCAGGGGTGCTGACATGCGGTTTCAGGTCAGCACCAAACCAGCACGGGAGTCAACACCAGGGCAATAAACCATGCCTAATAGCGCAATCCTGACAGGCGCCTGCCGGCCTTCAATACGGTCCTCGAAGCAGTCTCGACGTGCCTGTCATGGTGGCCCCGCGCACACCCGACCCGAGAACTATGGTGTCCCGCCACATGTGCCTCTGACCTGCCCATTCCTACGGTGTGGCGACACGAAACCGTCCCCGCCAACGTCCGGAAGTGGTGTTCATGGCTGCCTCGGCATCCGCCCCACCGACCACCCGCTCACTCAAGCGCATCGTCGCCGCAAGCCTCATCGGCACCACCATCGAGTGGTACGACTTCTTCCTGTACGGGTCGGCCGCCGCGCTGGTCTTCAACAAGCTGTTCTTCCCCGAGTCCGACCCGCTCGTCGGCACGCTGCTGTCCTTCCTCACGTACGCGGTCGGCTTCGCCGCCCGGCCGCTCGGTGCCCTGGTGTTCGGGCACTACGGCGACCGGCTCGGCCGCAAGAAGCTGCTGGTGCTCAGTCTGCTGATGATGGGCGGAGCGACGTTCGCCATCGGACTGCTGCCGACGCATGCCACGGTCGGGGCCGCCGCCCCCGTGCTGCTCACCGTCCTGCGGCTGGTGCAGGGCTTCGCGCTCGGGGGTGAGTGGGGCGGGGCCGTGCTGCTGGTGTCGGAGCACGGGGACGCCGAGCGGCGCGGTTTCTGGGCCTCCTGGCCTCAAACGGGTGCGCCGGCCGGGCAGTTGCTCGCCACCGGGGTGCTGTCCGCGCTCACCGCGCTGATGTCGGAGTCCGCCTTCGGGGCGTGGGGCTGGCGCATCCCCTTCCTGCTCTCCGGTGTCCTGGTGGTCATCGGTCTGTGGATTCGTCTCTCCGTCGACGAGTCACCGGTCTTCAAGGCCGCGCTGGCGCAGGCCGAGGAGCGCAGGTCCGCTGCCGGGACGACGGAGAAGATGCCGATCGTCGCCGTGCTGCGACATCACTGGCGCGATGTGCTGATCGCCATGGGCGCCAGGATGGCGGAGAACATCAGCTACTACGTCATCACGGCGTTCGTGCTCGTTTACGCGACCACGGCGGCGGATCTGAGCAAGCAGACGGCGCTCAACGCGGTGCTCATCGCCTCGGCCGTCCACTTCGCTGTCATCCCGATGTGGGGCGCGCTGTCGGACCGGGTCGGGCGCAAGCCGGTCTATCTGGTCGGCGCGATCGGTGTCGGGCTGTGGACGTTCCCGTTCTTCGCGCTGATCGACACACGGAACTTCGGAAGCGTGCTGCTCGCCGTCACCGTCGGGCTCATCTTCCACGGGGCGATGTACGCACCGCAGGCGGCCTTCTTCTCGGAGATGTTCGCGACCCGGATGCGGTACTCGGGCGCGTCGATCGGGGCGCAGTTCTCCTCGGTCGCGGCCGGTGCTCCGGCGCCGCTCATCGCCACCGCGCTGCTCGCGGACTTCCACAGCTCGACGCCCATCTCGCTGTACGTCATCGCCGCGGCGCTCATCACCCTGCTGGCGGTCGGCTGCGCCAGGGAGACCAGGCACCGGGACCTCACGGACATCGACGGAACCGCGGCCGCCCCGGACGCGTCCGAGGCGCTGTCGGCGGACAACGGGTTCTTACTGCTCGGCGGAGGGTTCGAACCAGGTGGGTTCATCGGTCATGGACTGCTTGATCCTGAAGAGCGCGAACTCGTCCAGCGGCGGCAGCGCGTCCACCGGGAACCAGCCCACGTCCAGCGACTCGTCGTCGTTGACGCGTGCCTCGCCGCCGGTCGCCCGGCAGCGGAAGGTGACGTCGAGGTACTGGCAGCGGTCGCCGTTCGCGTACTGCACGGGCTCCAGGGCCTGTGTGAGCACCACCCGCTCCGCCACGCAGCGCACGGCGGTCTCTTCGTACACCTCGCGCTCCGCCGTCGCCGCCGGCTGCTCGCCCGGCTCGCAGATGCCGCCGATGACCGACCATTTTCCGGTGTCGGAACGGCGGCCGAGCAGCACTCTGCCCTCGTCGTCGAAGACGATGGCGGTGACCCCGGGCAGCAGGAGCAGCTGTTGGCCCGCGGTGGCGCGGATCTCTCGGATGAAATCAGGAGTAGCCATGGAGCGACCCTACGTTGCGCAGCCGGTGGGTCACCGGCTGCGCCGGCTGCGTACCGAACGGACGGTGACCAGGCCGAGCCCGGCCACGGCGATCAGCGCGAGCACACCTTCGGGGAGCGTGCCCATCCGGGTCGCGGGCGTCAGCGAGGACCTCAGCGGCACCTCGTCGACGAGCGCGTCCGGAGTGAACAGCTTCGTCTTCCGGACGACCGTCCCGTCCGGGCGGATGACCGCGCTGACCCCGCTGGTGACGGGGACGACGACGGACCTGCTGTGCTCGACCGCCCGCACCCTGGACATGGCCAGCTGCTGATAGGTCATCTCGCTGCGCCCGAAGGTGGCGTTGTTGCTGGGTACGGCGATCAGCTGGCCGCCGTGCATGACGGTGTCCCGTACGGCGTCGTCGAACGCGGCCTCGTAACAGGTCACGAGCCCCACGTTCGTCCCCGCCAGGTCGAAGACGCCGACCTTCTTCCCCGGGCCGAAGTCACGCTGCACGCGGTCCACGTCCGAGCTGAAGATCCGCGCGATGGAACGCATCGGCATGTACTCGCCGAACGGCTGGATGTGGCGCTTGTCGTACGTGTCGACCGGGCCCTTCTTCGGGTCCCACTGGATGAGGGTGTTGCGCAGATTCCCGGTGTCGGGCTCGACCACCGCCCCGATCACGGTGGGCACGCCGATCGCCTTCACCGCGTCGTCGATCACGATCCGGGCGTCGGCGTTCCGGTACGGGTCGAGGTCGGAGGAGTTCTCGGGCCACAGGACGAAATCGGGCTGCGGGACCTTGCCCCCCTTCACCTCCTGGGCGAGCTGCTCCGTGCGACGCACATGGTTGTCCAGGACGGCACGGCGCTGGGAGTTGAAGTCGAGTCCGAGCCGCGGCACGTTGCCCTGGATCGCGGCGACGGTCGCGGTGCCGTCCTCGGCCGAGTCGTCGACGAGGGGCAGCGCGGCGAAGGCGCCTGCGACGGGTACCAGGACGGTCGCCGCCGCGGCGGCGACGGCCGCCCGCGGCAGCCTGCCCGTACGGCGGTGGGCACGGAACTGGCGTACCGCTTCGCAGAGACCGAAGCCGCACAGCACCACCGCGAAGGAGAGCAGCGGTGTGCCTCCCACGGCCGCGAGCGGCAGGAACACGCTGTCCGCCTGTCCGAATGCGATCTTCCCCCAGGGGAAGCCACCGAACGGGACCCTGGCCCGGACCGCCTCGTCGAGTGTCCAGACCGCGGCCGCCCACACCGGCCACCAGGCGAGGCGGCTGACGGCGGCGATCCCGATGCAGCCGACCGCGATGAACACGGCCTCGGCGGCGGCGAGGGCCAGCCACGGCACCGGGCCGACCTCCTCGCCGGTCCAGTGCAGCAGCGGCAGCATGAAGCCCAGTCCGGCGAGGAGGCCGAGTCCGAACCCGGCGCGGAGCCGTTGCCGGTGCAGCACCCAGCCGAGCAGGGCGAAACCGGGCAGGACCAGCCACCACAGGGGGCGCGGCGGGAAGCTCAGATACAGCAGTGCACCCGCGATCACGGCGGCGACGGGCCGTACCAGGCGTCGCTTCCGGGACACGGGGGATGAGGCCGGCTGCGCGGCTTCGACTGGGGTGATGGTGGCGCTCACCCGGCGGAGTCTACGGTGGCCGGCTGTGGGTCCGGCAGCCCGCCCGTGTGGTGGAACCCTTCGTACCGGATCGTTCCGTCGCTTTCCCGCACAGATCCGGCCCGCTGTCGTCCCGGCGTCAGGCTCCGGCCGTCGCGCCGGTCGCGGGCAGGTGCAGGCGCTCGCGGATGAACCGTACGCCCGCCTCCGCGTCGTCGACCGTGATGGTGAACGTCCTGCCGTCGCCGAGCCGCAGCACCAGGCCCTCGCCCCTGCGGACCACCACGGCCGTGCCCTGCTCGGGGCGCCAGCGGTAGCCCCAGCCGCCCCACTGGCGCGGGGTGACCTCGGGTGCGAACTCCGCACCCACCACGTGGGTGAGCAGAATCCGGCGGCGCGGCAGACCCATGTGGCCGCAGCGCACCTCCAGGGCGTCCCCGTCGATCCTGACAACCACGTTCACGAACGCGAGGGTGCCGAACAGCATGAGCAGTCCGGCGGCGCCACAGCCGATCACGGACATCAGCAGCGGGATGATCCCCGAGGTCCAGTTGGAGCTGACGGCCAGCTGGACGCCGAGCGCCAGACAGGCCGCGCCCGCAGCCGCGAGTACCCACTGGGCCCGGTTGGTGGCCCGGCCGATCCAGACGGCGGAGTGGGGTTCGGCTCCGGTGTGTCGGGGTTCTCGGGGATGGTCCCTCATGCCAAGCAGCGTACTTAAGTTTCCGCACGCCGGGGATGGGTCCAACGGCCCTCGACGGGTCAGCGGACCGGGCTGACGGCCCCCAGCAGCTCCCCCTCGGCGTAGGCCAGAGCGGCTTTCGGCAGGTCGGCGGGGCGTCCGCTGAGGAGCACGGCGAGACCCGCGGAGGGTTCGGCCGACGGAGCGGGTTCGGCCCCGATCCGGCGTAGTGCCTGGGCCGCGACGGCACCGGCGGATCCGTGCAGTGCGACGGGCGGCAGACCGGGCTGCCGCACGGCGGCACGGATGCGCTCGCCGACCAGTTCGTAGTGGGTGCAGCCCAGGACCACGGCCCGGACATCGCGCGGGGTCAGGGCGGCGGCTGCGGCGATGGCCAGGTCGATCGCGCTCTCGTCGGCGTTCTGCACGGCGTCGGCCAGGCCGGGGCAGGGGACCTCGGTGACGTCGACGGAGCGGGCGAATTCGCCGATGAGTCCGCGCTGGTACGGGCTGCCCGTGGTGGCGGGCGTGGCCCAGATCGCGACGGGGCCGCCACCGGCGACGGACGGCTTGATGGCGGGGACGGTGCCGATGACCGGCAGCGTGGGTTCGAGCGCGGCGCGGAGCGCCGGCAGGGCGTGCACGGAGGCCGTGTTGCAGGCGACGATCAGTGCGTCCGGCCGGTGTGCGGCGGCCGCGCGGGCCACGTCGAGCGCGTGGGCGGTCACGTACTCGGGCGTACGCGGTCCCCAGGGCATGCCGTCGGGGTCGGAGGAGAGCACCAGATCGGCGTCGGGCCTCAGCCGGCGTACTGCGGCGGCTGCCGCGAGCAGGCCGATTCCTGAGTCCATGAGCGCGATCTTCACCCGGTCACCATAGTCGACCGCCCTTGCGGTTCCGTCCGGGTGGGGCAGACTGCGGCGAATGAGCGCCGTTGCCTGGATCGCCGTGGGTTCGCTGGCCGCATGGGTGTGGCTGCTGCTGGGACAAGGGTTCTTCTGGCGGACCGGCCAGCGGCTGCCGCGCCGGGAGGCCCCTGACCGATGGCCGTCCGTCGCGATCGTGGTGCCCGCACGTGACGAGGCCGACATGCTGCCGGTGAGTCTGCCGTCGCTGCTGGCTCAGGACTATCCCGGGAGGGCGGAGATCTTCCTCGTCGACGACTGCAGCAAGGACGGGACCGGGGACGTCGCCCGTGCACTGTCCGTACGGCATGGAGGGCTGCCGGTGACGGTGGTGTCGCCGGGTGAGCCCGAGCCCGGCTGGACGGGCAAGCTCTGGGCCGTGCGGCACGGGATCGCGCTGGCCCGGACCCGGAAGCCGGACTATCTGCTGCTGACGGACGCCGACATCGCGCACGAGCCGGACAGTCTGCGGGAGCTGGTCGCCGCCGCCGTGTCGGGCGACTTCGACCTGGTCTCGCAGATGGCCCGGCTGCGGGTGTCGAGTGTCTGGGAGCGGCTGGTCGTACCGGCCTTCGTGTACTTCTTCTCGCAGCTCTATCCGTTCCGGTGGGTGAACCGGGCGGGTGCGCGGACGGCCGCGGCGGCCGGTGGCTGCGTGCTGCTGCGGACCGGGGCGGCGGAGCGGGCGCGGGTGCCGGAGTCGATCCGGCAGGCAGTGATCGACGACGTGTCGCTGGCGCGGGCGGTGCAGCGCAGCGGCGGGCGGATCTGGCTGGGGCTCGCCGAGCGGGTGGACAGCGTGCGGCCGTATCCGCGGCTGGCAGATCTGTGGCGGATGGTGTCGCGGAGCGCGTACGCCCAGTTGCGGCACAGTCCGCCGCTGCTGCTGGGGACGGTGCTGGGGCTCGCGCTGGTCTATCTCGTGCCGCCGGTCGCGCTCGTCACCGGGCTGCTGACCGGTGATCCGGTGGCCGGCTGGGCGGGTGGCGCGGCGTGGGCGGTGATGACCGGGACGTATCTGCCGATGCTGGGCTACTACCGGCAGTCGCTGTGGCAGGCGCCGCTGCTGCCGTTCACCGCGGTGCTCTATCTGCTGATGACGGTCGATTCGGCGGTGCAGCACCACCGGGGCCGTGGCGCGGCCTGGAAGGGGCGTACCTACGCCCGTCCCGAGGCCGCGCCGGACCGGTGAGCGGAGCCGGCGGTGGGCCGGCGGCCGCAGGGCCGGCCGGACCGCCGGGGGGTCATTTACGGCCGGGCGTCCAGTCCATGCCCCACCCGTAGGCGTAGTCGATGGTGCGCTGCGGACTCACTCCGCGCTCGGGGACGAGATAGCGGGCCTCGCGCTGCACCGTGAGGTCTCCCCCGTTGTTGGTCAGGAGCGCCAGTGCGCAGACGGTGGACGGGACGGTGCATTCGTCGAGCGAGAAGTCGATCGGTGCGCCGTGCTGGGGCTGGAGAGTGACGGTCGCGTGGAGATCGGCGAAACTCCGGGCGCCTTCATAGATGGTGACGAAGATCAGGACGCGTCGGAGCTTGTTCTTGTGGTCGAGGTTGACGGTGAGGTTCTCGCCGGTGGCGACGGCGCCGGTGCGGTCGTCCCCGTCGAGATGGATATAAGGAGGGTGCTGGAGTGCGCCGAACGCGTTTCCCAGCGCCTGCACGACTCCCTTGCGGCCGTCGGTCAGTTCGTAGAGAGCGCAGAGATCGAGATCGAGGTCCGAGTGGTTGGCGACCGCTCTGCCGAGTTTGCTTCCCCAGCCCTTGAACTGTTTGCGCACTTCCCAGTTGAGATTGACGCGAAGCGCTCCCGAAGTGCCGCCCTGTTTGGCGAGGGAGACCGACGGCGCGTCCTTGGTGAGTGTCACCTTGGACAGGCGGACGGGCGCGGTGGCAGGGGGTCCGGACGGTGCCGGCGGTGCCGTCGGCGGTGCGGGCGGGACCGGTGGCAGGCGGTCGACCCGCGTTGCGCTCACAGGCTGTTGGGGCGTCTGGGGCTGGTGATACGGCTGAGTCCGCTGGGCCTGCTGTGGTTCATCGACGGAAATGCCGAAGTCGGTCGCGAGGCCTTCGAGGCCGGTGTCGTATCCCTGGCCGACGGCGCGGAATTTCCAGGCGCCCTGGCGCCGGTAGAGCTCCCCGAGAATGAACGCGGTCTCGACCGTCGCGTCCGCGCTGTCGAAGCGCGCGATCTCCCGGCCGCTCGCCGCGTCCGTGATCCGTACGTACAGCCCGGCCACCCGGCCGAAGGTGCCGCCGTCCGCGGAGGCCGCCAGGACCACGCGGTCGATGGCCGGCTCGACGCGGGCCAGGTCGACCGCGAGGTTGTCCGTCATCCCGCCACCGGCGGTCCGCTTGCCCTCGTGGCGCACCGCACCGGATGCGTGGGAGGGCTGGTTGTAAAAGACGAAGTCGGCGTCGCTGCGCACCTTTCCCGACACGAGAAGGAGCGCCGAGCCATCGACATCCGGTGTCCCCGGGGAGGCGCGCCACCCCAATTCGACCCGCACGGCCTGAGCCGCCACCGGAACATTGGCTCCTTTTAGCATGGTCATGCTCGCCCCCATCGCGAGTCCGGCTGCCCGAAAACTTTTCTCCGCCAACCTAATCCCCCGGACCGTCACACGGGTCGGGGACGTCCGGTCCCGGTCCCGCGATCCCCCGGTAACCTCCTGCGGACTTGCCCTTTACGCGATCTAAGCCTTGATCCACCGAGGTGGTTTGAGAGTGGTCTTTTGATCGGCTTCGGGTGGGATGGCCGGGTGAGGGCAGGTTGTGTCCGTTGGTCTGCCCAGCATTTCCACGGTTCGGTTCCGGTCGGGCCCTTGCGGGCGGGGCGGGCAGGGGCTGTTCGTATCAGAGGCTGTCGGGTGACCTCCGATCGGAAAGCGGACGCGGTCTGGTGCGTGCGATTCCAAGGCGCCGGGATGTCCTCGGATGGGGTCTCCCCTGCTCGAACGAAGTTGAGAGTTCGGGGAAGGAGCTACTAGGGCATTTCGGCAACGCGGGAAGCGTGCGTGCCAGACCGTGGCTGCCCGATTGGAGGTCACCCGACAGCCTCTCAGCCGGCCGGTCCGTGGGCGGTGGAGAACAGGTGTGTCCAGGCGTGCTGCCAGGGCCAGTTGTGCGGCAGGTGCAGGGTGATGCGGCGGGCAGAGCGGGCGATCCGGGCCGGAACGTGGACCAGGTGGGTGCGGACCGCGGCGGTGGTGGCCCTGGCGGCCGACGAATCCACCGGTAGTAGTGCTGACGGGCAAGCCCCAGGACCCGGCACGCAACCGCGACAGGGATCTTGTCGGCGGCGAGCTCTCTCACGAGCGGGTAGAGCCTTTTCCCGGCAGGTTCGCCTGCGACAGGTAGGCCGCCGCGCGGCGCAGGACCTCGTTCTCCTGCAACAGCCGGATCCGCTTCTTCACCCCATCGCCTGGACGCCTTCTTGCCGCGCTCGGCTCGGCCCCGCCGATACGTTGCCCGCCCGCCGGATCGGGCTTCCGTGTGCGGATCCGAGTCATCCGTCCGGGGACTCTGGTAGCGAAGAAGGCACATGCCCGGCCGGGGTGTGGCACGGTCCGGTCATGAAGCTGATCAGCGTCATTGCCGCGACAGTCGCAGGTGCCGCACTCGTTGGTGGGCCTGTGTCCGATGCGTCGGCGGAGCGGTACTGGAACAAGAAGGCGAAGTGCGAGGAGACCGATCCCGACGGGCGGGTGATTCCCACTCGGTACGGGAACGGCGATCTCGGCTGGAACCACTTCTCGGGGAAGCACAACATCCGGAAGTGCCGGGTCGTCGACGCGGCTCTGGCCGGAAAAGTGGACAAGAGGAGCGGGGGGCGCCTGGAGTACTACGGGGTCGCCCGCAACAACACCCACCTGGTCAATGTCGTGGTCATCGTGCAGTATGCCCGCCGCACCGCAGACGGCGAGTACGACGCGGGCAAGGGCAAGAAGATCGGTGTCATCACGGCCTACTGCAAGGGCGTCACCAAGTGCCCGAACTGGATCAACGAGTGAGCGGACTGTGCGCAGAGAGGGCCGAACAGCAGGCGTACATCACGCGCTTCCTCCTCGACTACACCGTTGTACCGCTCGCGGGCCGGACCTTTCTGCGCGGTGTTCTACCCACGCGGGACGCTGTCCGGATCGTGACCGGCGCCACCGACGCCGTGACGCCGAACGCGCTGGTCGCCTACGAGGTACCGCTCGTGGACGACGAAGACGAGCCGGTCACCGCTCCGCTGGCACTGGGCTGGGCACGCACGCTCGCATCCGGCGGCCCACCGTCCCCGGACGCGTCCGTGATGGGCATGGCACTGGTACGGGTGGACACCTCAGTCGTCGATCCAGCACCACCGGCACGCACGGACCAGGTACTGCGCGTCCTGCGGACACTGGCCTGGCCGGCCGTCGAGACACCCCCGCGCCCGGCGCTGTGCGGCTTCCTCGTCACCGGGCAGGACAGCATGCGGCTCTACGTCGCGGTCGAGGAAGCCGACGGTCTCATCGCCGCCGACGTACGCCTCACTGGCGCACTGACCGCCCTGCTTGCCGCACTCCCGGCACTCGTGCGCGAGGAAGAGCGCTGGACACCCGACACCGACCCTCACTGCCTCCACGCAGTCGACCTCACCACCTGGTGACAACCGGGCAGCGCGTTCCGACACGGGCCGGGAACCGGCCACGCCCGGCCCGACGGTGGTGTGCGGTTCACCCGGCCCGCATGCGCTCCGAGGAGCGGCGAGAGCGCAGGGCGATCAGAAGCCTTCAAGGTCGCCGTCCTCGTCGAGCAGACGCTGTTCTTCTTCACGCCATGATTCGAACGTGGCTGGCATGTCGAGCTCGGCCCCGGCCGGCGGACGGATCTCTCCCCGCACCAGGCGCAGCAGGAACTCGACCATTCCCATGTCGTGTGTGGTCCTGGCGACGGCTCCCGGGCCGGAAGATCGCCCCCCACTGCTCCGGCTCGCCTGAGCACCGCCACAGGAAGTCATCACCGGCCTCGTTCGACGCCCAGGTCAGCACCCCGAGCTGCCGCTCAGCGCGGACGCGTCGAGCGCGAGCAGCCAACGCAGCGTCAGGACCCGGCGGAAGGTACGTATCGGGGCCCTTCGTGGTCGCCTCAATCGCCCCTTCGAGACCGAATCCCTCGCCTGTACGCCAGGGATTCCGGGTCGGTGGTCTCGTCTTCGGTTTGGCCGCACGGGGGTCCGGAAAAGCGGGGGGCCCGAGTAGCGGGGGGCCCGAGTAGCGGCGCCGCCTGACGGTGCCTCGGGGCACGCGAAGAGGGTGTCCAAACTCGTTCTGTGACGAATGAACTGGACACCCTACTGACGGCACTGTACGTGAAGGTCGATGACGAGCTGGAGGCGGAGCGATGGACGGGCCGCCCGCCGCAGTTGAGCGATGCCGAACTGGTCACGCTCGCCGTGGCCCAGGCACTACTCAGCTTCCGCTCCGAAGCACGGTGGCTGCGGTACGCGCGCAAGAATCTCGCCGTGATGTTCCCGTACCACGCAGCAGTCCGGGTACAACAAGCGTCTCAAGGCCGCGCTGCCGCTGGTCAAGAAGGCGATACGGATGCTCGCGGTGGACGCGGACTTCTGGTTCGACAACCACTGGATCGCAGACTCGACACCTGTGGAGTGCGGGCGTTCGCGACCTACGGTCAGGCGGGCGGACCTTCGAGGGCGTCGCTGTCCGGGTCGCCCAGCGCATCCTCGCCTTGGCCGCCGCGATCTGGCGTAACCACGAGACCGGCGCCCCGATCACGCGGTCGCTGGTTGCGTTCGATCACTGAACACATCGGATTCATTCGTCTAGGAGCGGGTGGCGGTCGCGCAGCTGTTGCCCGTGGCCGCCCTGCCGTTGCTCGTGTCGATCGGCTTGCTGCGGTCGTACGGATCGACCTGGTGGGCCTCGCCGGCGGGCTGCTCGTCGGCCGTGCCGAAGGGTGGCACGAAGTAGCCGGTCGGGGCGGAGCAGCCGCCGTTGGTCATGTCGAGTGCGTACGAGACGAGGGACATCGTGCCCGGTTCGGTGATGACTTTGGCCGGGTCGTCCCAGCTCATCACCACCTGGCGCCGCACGATCGTACGGACGACCTCGGCGTCCCGCCCGCCGTCGCCTGCCGGGGTGACCGGGTATACGAAGGTGACGTCCGCCGTCACCTCGACCGCCCCTGTTTCCCCTCCTGGTATGTGAGCCGACCGCGTGTCTTGACCACGTCACCGACCAGCCGGGACTGCTCCGGTTGGAAGCGGCTGAACAACAGCAGCGGGTCGGTGTTGTCCGTGGGCGCCGTCGACGACAGGGCGGTGCGGAGATACTCCTGGATGTCCTTCTGATGCGGGTTCAGCAGCGCGATCGCCTTCGTGGGCCGCTCGCCGCGCAGCACGCGGGAGTCGAGCCCTGCGGCCACCAGGAAGTCCCGGCTCTGCCACAGTGCCCGCTCGACCTGGGCGGCGTCCATCCAGCCCGTCGCCTTGGCCGGTGGCACCGTGATCCCTGCCGCTCCGTCGGCCCAGCGGGCGGCAGGCGAACCCCGGAAGGGTTCGGCGAGCGTAGGGGGCAGATCCCGCTCGGCGCCGGTAGCCTCCCGCGGGCTTTCCGACTCGGCGGCCAGCGGCGCCCCGTCCTGCCCACCGTCGTTGCCACCGAACCAGCCGACGACCTGCTGCGGGAAGAGCCCCACGACCAGGAGGGCCACGACCGCCACCAGCCCGGTCACGTACCAGCCTGTCCTGCGCCGGGGCCGGGCCGGTGAGTACGTACGCCAGCCTTCCGGCTGCCCGGAGCGCTCCCGCAGCCGCCGCTCCACCTCACGGGCGCGCGCCGACGGCTCCACGGGGGCCCCGGCCGCACCCGTCACCGATTCACGGAGGAAGCGCTCCCACTCCTCTTCGGACACGGACGACCCGTCCTGCCCCCCAGCCCCGCTCACACCGCACTCCCGTTCCCGCTCGATGGCTCGATGGCTCGATGGCTCGGCCGTCTGATCAGTTGACTGTGCACCGGTCCATCGAGAGCCGCCCGTATGATCGCATGAGCAAGCCGCCAGCCTGCCGGGGCGGTAGGTGAAGTGTCAGGTCGCCGCGCTGTCCGCCGGCACGGGCGTGGGCGTGACATTTGACGACAGAACCTGTCGGTTAGACGACGCTGCCGGTCCAGTGCTTGACCGGTGCCTTGATGTCGGTGCCGGTACTGGTGAAGGTGAACAGGGAGTCGATCTGGCGGCCGTCGGCAGTGGTTCCGGTGCGGTAGAGGACGCCGATGTCGTGCTTGCCGTCCTTGTTGTAGTCGCCGGACGTCAGTCCGCTCGTGTTCCAGTTGAATGAGCCGGTGCTGGTCCAGACTTCACGAGGGGCGGCGAGGTCGGTGCCATTGCTGGTGAGGGTGAAGAGCGACGTGATGAACTTGCCGTCGGCCGACTTCCCGCGTCGTAGAAGGCAGCTACGTCCTCCTTGCCGTCGGTGTTGAAGTCCCCGGAAGTGACCTGGCTTTCCTGGGGGCGGGGCGCGGATCTGCCGGATCCATTCACCGAGGTCGTCCAGGCGGGTCTCCACGGCGCCGCTGCGGGTCTCGTCGGACTGTTCGACGCCGACGAGATGTCCCTGCCGACCGCCGAGTTCCTGGCGGCCTGCGGCCGGCACTATCGCGATGTCGGCGCGGCGCTCGCCGTCCTCGACATCGAATCGGACTGCTACCCGGTGGTGTGTCTGCGCGCGGCGCAGGCCGAGGAGTTGACGGCACTCGCCGGCCGTGCAGGGCTCACCGCTCGGAGTCTGGGGAACTGAAGGCGGTGCCGTGATGCGTAGTGGACGAAAAGACTGCGCTCCGGGTCGGCACGGACTACGAACTCCCGTTCCGGGCGTGGTCCGACGCCAGCAGGACTTCCTGAGGGACAAGCGCGGTGGAACCCGGCGCGGTGCAGGCATACGCCCCCGCCACGGCTCCCAGGCGGGCGCATTCCAGTGGATCCCGGCCGGCAAGTCTCCCGTACAGGAAGCCGCAGACATGCGCCTCCCCGGCGCCGTTGGAGTCCACCACCGGTGCGGGTGGGGTGGTCGCCGGGATGTGGTGCGGGGTGAAGCCGCCGTCCCGGGTGAGTACGTGGGAGCCGCCCGAGCCCGTCGTGTCGACCACGGTGTCAGCACGGCCCTCACGGAGGATCTCCCGCATCAGGGCGAAGGTGCCTTCGCCCGTGCCCGCCGCGCTGCGGAAGACGAGATCGGAGCGGAGTGCGAACTCCCGGTGATGGTCTGCCAGTCCGTCCCAGTCGTGCAGGTCCGTGGAGACGGGAACGCCGAGCTCCTCGATGTCGTCGTAGAGGAAACGGGCGAAATTCATGATGGACAGATGAACGTGACGGGTACGCCGCAGCCTCGGCAGATAGAAATCCCGGGGCATACTCAGATCGGCCGGGTCGCGGGCATCGTAGAACGACATCCGGCGTCCGGTCGCATCCACCAGGTTCACTGCCCGGCGGTTGCCCGCTGAGGAAATCAGCGGGGCAAACTCCACATCCCCCGCGGCCAGTCGCTCGCGCACCTGAGCACCGATCCAGTCGTCGCCGATCCAGTCCAGGAGTGCGACCTCAAGTCCGAGCGCCCGGGCGCCCGGGCGCCGAGGGCCACGTTCCCTCCGGTGTGGCCCGGCCATTCCTCGATCGGCCCGACATGGACCGAGTCGGCGAGCGGGACGGGCAGGGCATCGACCCGCACGATGGTGTGCACCCCACCGCCTCCGACAACCAGGACGTCGTACTCCGTGTGCTGTCGGGTCACCTCTGAGCCTTTCTGTTCCCGCAACAGCCCAGTATGCCGTGGACAGGAGCAGCCGCCTGCAGCCGTCTGCCGCCACCGCTGTCGTGGGCGGCACGGGTACCTGGGGCGGCACGGGGGGACTTGGGCGTGCAGCTACGTGTCGTCCGGAATCGGTGATGAACACACAGGCCGACACGGTCCACGAGTGGTGGCCGCTCGCTGTCCGCACCGCCTCACGCAGCCGGCCCGGCACCCGGTCCGCCCCGGTTGCCCACCACGGATCCGGCGCGTTTGAGGGTACGGATGACCGGAGCCGTCTCGACCGTGTCGACTCCCGTGAGCATGCTGTCGATCGCGTGGTAGAGCCCTGGACCATGAAGTACGGCCACTCCTCGGAGATCACACCGAGCTTCGCCGTACTCGGCGAGTAGCTCGTGGCGGGCGCGGGTGTACTCGCTGAACAGAACGAGGACGTAAGGCAAGGGGCCACCGCCGTTCCAGATCTTGCGGGGCGAAGAAATTCTCCATAGGCGTGCTGATAGGGCCCTCCAACGAAAAAGCCCCCTCAACCAACGAAAGCTTTATCGATGTCTTAGCAGGTCAGGCGGACAGAACCAGCGTAAAACGGATGACCCCAAGATTGGGACTCCCCAACCAGCACATCGTGGGCTTAACTTAGGTGTCATGACCTCCCCCCGCTCCACCTACGGCGGCGGCTACTACGCCGCACCGTCGTTCCCCGACACTCCGATCTACGACTCCCTGGTCGCGGAGCGGGGCACCCCTCAGATCGCTCCGATCCGAGTGCCTGCCGCCTATGACACCGGCAACAGCTATCTGCCGGCGCTCCCGGCGGCGCTGCCGGCTCTTCCCGCGGCACCTTCCCAACCCGGTCCGTCGTACGGCTACCAGCAGCCGCCGGCCCAGCAGGGTTACGCGCCGATGCAGCCCGCGCCGATGCAGCCCGCGCAGTTGCAACACGCCCCGGCGCCGTACATCCCGCAGCAGCCGACCGCGGCCCGTGGCGGGTATCAGGCGCCCCATCCGCAGCAACAGCAGCGGCCCGCGCCGGGCACGGGTTACGAGGCGATGCGTCCGGCGTCACCGCGCCCGGCCCCGGCGCCCTCGCCCTCGCCCTACGAGGACCCGTACAACCGCCCTTACCAGGGCCGGGGGTACTGAGCCGACGATCACACACGGTCGCGCGAAGTCGTCGTCGAGCCATGGGGACTCGACGGCGACTTCGGCGTTCCCGCACCGGACGGGCCGTCAGTCCGGCCCGGTGGACGGGAACTCACGAGGCTGGTCCGTGCATTGACCGGGGTGAGGTTGCTCTCTCTTCGCTCCTTCCGCGCGCGAAGCGTGCCGTATCAGGCTAAGACGGATACGGAAGGGGGTGCAGGACTGTGCGAGCGGTTACGGGTGTGTGGCGCTGGCGGCACAATCCCCTGCGCCGCGCCACTGACCGGCGCGAGGCATGGGTGGCTCTTGTCGCGTTGCTCCTCATGGTGCTGGCGGCACCGGCACTGGGCTGGGTGTGCGGGGCGCACACCGACGACGCCCTGCAGAAATCGGTACGGGCCCAGCGGGCCGGACGTCATGCCACCACCGCGGTCGTGGTGCGGCGGTCACCGCGAGCGGCGCGCGTCGTCGCCGATCCCGAGATTTCCTCGGAGCGCGGCTCGCAGACCTCGGTGGTGGCGCGCTGGAAGGCCCCGGACGGCACGAACCGGCGCGGCACCGTGACGACCTCCTCCCGGAAGACCGGCCCCGGTGCCGAAGTGGAGATCTGGACGGACCTCGACGGCCGCCCCGTATCGCGCCCCATGGACGCTCCGACCGCCCGCGCCCACGCCGTGCTGGCCGGGTTCGGGGCGATGCTGCTCACCCTCGGACTGATCGAGGGCGTCCGACAACTGATCGTCCGGCACATGGTGCGGGGGCGGTACACCCGGATCGACCGGGACTGGGCCGAGACCGGTCCGGACTGGGGCAGGACCGGGACCGGCAGCTGATCAGCTGCTGATCGGGGCAACTCCCGCCCGCCGCGCGCGCTACGGTGGACCGGCCCGCCCGCTTTCCCGGTGGGCGGTCCCGGGATTCGCCGCTGCCGCAAGGCCGGTGACACGGGCATCACGCACGCACGAGGTGGGGGCACAACAGCGCCATGGCACAGGGCACGGTCCAGGTGACGCACACCGGCACATCGCGGTGGCGGCGCCGCACAGGCGAATACGCCTCCCTCACCGCAGCCCTGGAGGCCGCGGCCGACGGCGATGTCCTCACCATCGCACCGGGCACCTACCGGGAGAATCTGATCCTGCACCGCGCGGTGACCCTGCGCGGACCCGAGGGCTCCGTCGGTTCCGTGCGGATCGCGCCGGCCGACGGCGTGCCGCTGACCATCCGCGCCTCCGCCGTCGTCTCGGACCTCCATGTGGAGGGCCAGGACTCGACGGCCCCCGCGCTGCTGGTCGAGGACGGCGCAGCGGAGATCGCGGACCTGCGGATCGTCACACGTTCCGCCGCCGGGATCGAGGTGCGCGGCACGGCCCGGCCGACCGTGCGCCGCTGCACGGTCGACAACCCCGCCGGGGTCGGCATCGCCGTACTCGACGGCGCGGGCGGCGTGTTCGAGGAGTGCGAGGTTGTCTCCGCCGGGCAGTCCGGCGTCTCGGTGCGCAACGGCGCGCATCCGCGGCTGGAGCGCTGCCGGATCCATCACGCGTCGGGCGCGGGTCTGAGCGTCACCGGAGAGGGCAGTGCCCTGGAGGGCGTCGGCTGCGAGGTGTACGAGATCAAGGGCAGCGGGATACAGGTGACCGCCCGCGCGGCCGCCCACCTCACCGACTGCACGGTGCACCGCACTTCGGCGGACGGCGTCACGCTCGACACCGACGCCGTGCTGACGCTCGCCGACTGCGACATCCACGACATCCCGGAGAACGCGGTGGATCTGCGCTCCCGTTCGGTCCTCACCCTGACCCGCTCCACGGTGCGCCGCTTCGGCCGCAACGGCCTCTCGGTCTGGGATCCCGGCACCCGTGTCGACGCCAACCAGTGCGAGATCCATGACAGTACGGGCGACTATCCGGCGGTCTGGGTGAGCGACGGGGCGACCGTGATACTGGACTCCTGCCGGGTCCACGACGTGCCGGACGCCATCTTCGTCCTCGACCGGGGCTCGCGCGCCGATGTCGTCGACAGCGATCTGTCCCAGGTCCGCAACACCGCGGTGTCGGTGAGCGACGGGGCGACCGCACAGCTGGACGACTGCCGCATCCGTGAGGCGTCCACCGGCGCCTGGTTCCGCGACCACGGCAGCGGAGGCACGCTGAACAACTGCACCATCGACACGGCACAGACCGGAGTGATCGTCACCAAGGGCGCCGACCCGACGATCGAGCGCTGCACGGTCACCTCGCCCGCCGAGGCCGGTTTCTACGTCTCCGCCGAGGGCCGCGGCACGTTCGACAGTTGCCGGGTCACCGGTAGCGACGGCTACGGCTTCCATGTGATGGACGGTTGCCGTACGACGCTGACCCGTTGCCGGACCGAGCGGTGCGCACGCGGTGGATACGAGTTTGCCGAGCCGCCCGCCGCGCACGGTGACGGCCAGGGAACCGGCCCCGTCGTGGAGGACTGCACGAGCGACGAGAGCGCGCTGCGCTCCCCCGCTCCCCCGGCGCCCACCGTGCTGACGGCGACCCAGTCGGCCCCCGGGCTGCTCGGCGGGGTCCCCGGGCAGCGTGCCGTCGAGCCCGCCCCGGCCGAGGCGCCCGCCACCGAGCCGGCGCGCGCGTCGGACGCGGTGCTCGGGGAGTTGGACGCACTGGTGGGCCTGGACAGCGTCAAGCGGGAGGTGCGCGCCCTCACCGACATGATCGAGGTGGGCCGCCGGCGCCAGGAGGCCGGGCTCAAGGCCGCGTCGGTCCGGCGCCACCTCGTCTTCACCGGCTCCCCCGGCACCGGCAAGACCACCGTGGCCCGGCTGTACGGCGAGATCCTCGCCTCGCTCGGGGTACTGGAACGGGGCCATCTGATCGAGGTGTCCCGCGTCGATCTGGTCGGTGAGCACATCGGCTCGACCGCCATCCGCACGCAGGAGGCCTTCGACCGGGCGCGCGGCGGGGTGCTGTTCGTCGACGAGGCGTACGCCCTGTCGCCCGAGGACTCCGGCCGGGACTTCGGCCGGGAGGCGATCGACACGCTGGTGAAGCTGATGGAGGACCACCGGGACGCGGTGGTCGTCATCGTCGCCGGTTACACCCACGAGATGGAGCGGTTCCTCACCGTCAACCCCGGGGTGGCGTCCCGTTTCTCCCGGACCATCACCTTCAGCGACTACGAGCCCGCCGAACTGCTGCGGATCGTCGGGCAGCAGGCCGACGAGCACGAGTACAGCCTGGCCTCCGGGACCGGGGAGGCGCTGCTGAAGTACTTCACCGAGCTGCCCAAGGGCCCGGCGTTCGGCAACGGCCGCACCGCGCGCCAGACCTTCGAGTCGATGGTGGAGCGGCACGCGGGACGGGTCGCCCAGCTCGCCGAGCCGAGCACGGACGACCTCACCCTGCTCTACCCCGAGGACTTGCCGGAACTGCCCTGACTCCGCGGGGCCTCGGAGCCGTCCTCCCCGCCGGCCTGGCGGGGCAGGACCGGGTCGAGCCGCTCCAGCAGCGCGGCCCGTTCCTGGGCGAAGACCGGGTCGGCCTGGTAGTCCGAGTGCCCCAGAACGGCTTCGGGCAGCGGATGTTCGGGGGTCCGCCCGTAGACCAGGGGGTCCTTCAGCGGGCCGCGGTCCACCTCGGGCCCGGGTCCCTCGTCGAGCCGGACCCGGCCGCCGATGGGGTCGGTGGCCCGCCACAGATTGCGCCAGCAGTGCACGGACCGGTGCAGCGCGTGCAGCGGTCCCGGGCCGAAGTAGGCCGGGAACCAGCGCCCGTACAGTCGCTCGATCGGCGAGCCGTAGGTGAGCAGGGCGACCCGGCTCCGGGTGTGGGCGGGCAGCTGCCAGACCGCGGACGCCGCGAGGACGCTGCCCTGGGAATGCCCGGAGATGACGAGCCTGCCGCGGGTGAGCCCGGTCCAGCCGGACATCCGTGACGCCAGGTCGGGAACGGCGCGCTCGGCGTAGCAGGGCGGTGCGAAGGGGTGGGCGGCGCGCGGCCAGAACGTACCGACGTCCCAGAGGATGCCGATGGTGCGCCGGGCCGAGGCGTCGCGGTAGGCGCGGCGGCCCCAGGTGACGAAGAGTATGAAGCCGAGTCCGACCATCCAGGAGCCGGTCGACTGGGCGGCCTGGGCGGCGGACTCGATGAACGGGCCGTTGCCCTTCATCGCGAGACCGGGCACCTCTCCGCTCACCCAGGCCCCGCAGACCGCCGCCGCGCCGAGCAGCAGGGTGGCGCCGCAGACCGGACCGAGGATCCAGGGCGCGGAGTCGGTGAGGGCGGCCGTGGCCTGGATCCGGGCGATCTGCCGGGTCCGGGCGGGGTCCGGCCGTTCCTCCTCGTACTCCTGATCGATACGGGGCTCCAGGGCGCGGGCGGCCAGCCAGGTCCGTACGAGCAGCAGGAGGGCGGGGACGGCCAGCAGCACCAGGAGCACGGGGATGACGGAGGCCTGCCAGCTGAGCAGCACCGGCGGTCCCTCGATGACGGAGCTCCTGCCCATGCCGGGGGTGCCGGGGCCGTCGAGCCAGTCGGCGACGCGCTGGGAGACCCCGCCGCTCATGACGCCGCCGAGGGCGCAGGCGAGCATCGCGACCACGGGCCCGCCGAGTCCATACATGACGGTGCGGGGTTCGGGGGTCCGGCGGTACAGGCTCAGCGACACCACGGCGAGTACGACGACGAGTACCCCCTGGCCGAGCGTGATGACGCTGAAGGCGAGGTCTCCGGGCAGGGCACCGGCGGAGACCCAGTCGGGACGGGACCAGGCGGCGTACGCCGCGGCGAGGACGAGCAGGGCCAGGGCCGCGCCGGGCAGATAGGTGATGAGGGCACGGTCGAGGCGGTTGTCGAGACGTCGTTCGCTGCGGCCGCGGCGGCAGACCACCCAGAGCACGACGATGCCGCCCAGGACCAGTGCCGCCTCGATCAGCCGGCCGAGGATACCGGGCACGGGACCGGTGACGGCGCGGTCGTGGCGGGCGGCTGCGCCCGCGACCGACGCGGCGACGGTCAGGAATCCGGCGGCGGTGTGGGCGGCGCGCAGCCGGGCGACCAGGCGGCGGCCGTACCAGAATCCGGGCCGGCCGAGGGCAGGGCGGCCGACGGGCGCGGTGCCGGTGGTGTCCGGTGCGGGGGCGGGCGCCGGGTCGAGGTCGTCGTCGTCCGGTTCGGTTCCGGTGAGCGGGCGCTGTGATTCGTACGCGCTCCAGGTCCGGTTGGACAGGAACCAGAGGAGCACCACCAGGGCGGTGGGCACCAGTGCGGCAAGGGCGAGCCTGCGGCCCGGCTGGGACCACCAGCCGCCCTGCGCCGTGGACAGGAAGCCGAGCCAGGACCGCTGGTTCGAGCAGTCCGGCACGCCCGCGCACTGCCAGGCCGTCAGATCGAGCGCGACCTCGCAGGCCGCCGCGGTCAGCAGGACCGTGAGGCTGAGCGCGACGAGCCGGACGAGGACGCCGTACAGGCGCACCGCGCGGGTGCGGGACCGGGCGGTGGGGCGCATCCAGTGGGCGAGGTTGACCACCATGAACGGGAGCAGCAGCAGCCACAGGGCGCGGGAGCCGTTGCCGGAGGTCAGGTTGGACCAGCAGTAGGCCTCGGGAATGGGCCGGTCGCGGTACCGCTCCGGGTGCTGTTCGGCGTCCGTGTCCTCGGCCCGCCGGTAGATGGCGGCGGTGGCGTCGCCGGTGAGGCGGACCGTACGCGGATCGTCGAGCATCTCCTGGGGGGTGGCGCCGCCCACGCCGTGGACCAGCAATTCCAGCGCGGGCCCCGGACTCTGCGGGGCCTGGGTGGCAGGTGGCACTGGAGTGACTCGCTCTCTCGGTTGTGGGGGGAGTGTTGACGCGTGGTCATCAGAATCGTGGCAGCGGGCCGGCGGCCGCGCCTCTCTCACGGAATCTCCCCAGTGCGGCGGCAGGCGACACCGCGTGGCAGGATGACCCCGTTCGAAGAGACTGCTGCACGGCCAGAAGGAAGGACCGGACCCGGCGTTGAGCGAGAATCAGAACCTGCTCGCGGAGCAGCGGCGCGCCCTGATCCTCGACGAAGTGCGCAGGCGCGGCGGGGCCCGGGTCAATGAGCTGACCCGCAAGCTGAATGTCTCCGACATGACGGTGCGCCGGGACCTGGACGCGTTGGCCCGTCAGGGGGTCATCGAGAAGGTGCACGGCGGGGCCGTTCCGGTGGTCGAGGCCAGTACGCACGAGCCCGGATTCGAGGCGAAGTCGGCGCTGGAGCTGACCGCCAAGGAGGACATCGCGCGAGCGGCGGCGGCCATGGCGGTGCCCGGCAGCGCCATCGCGCTCTCCGGTGGCACGACGACGTACGCGCTCGCCCAGCAGCTGCTGGACGTACCGGATCTGACGGTGGTGACCAACTCGGTGCGGGTCGCCGATGTCTTCCACTCCGCCCAGCGGTCGGGGGGCGCGGCCGGAGCGCGGCCCGGGGCCGCCACGGTGGTGCTCACCGGCGGGGTGCGGACCCCTTCGGACTCGCTGGTCGGTCCGGTCGCCGATCAGGCGATCGCCTCGCTCCATTTCGATGTGCTGTTCCTCGGGGTGCACGGGATCTCGGTGGAGGCCGGGCTCTCGACGCCGAATCTGGCGGAGGCCGAGACCAACCGTCGTTTCGTCCAGTCGGCCCGGCGGGTGGTGGTGGTCGCCGACCACACCAAGTGGGGCACGGTGGGCCTGAGTTCGTTCGCGACGCTGGAGCAGGTGGACACGTTCGTGACGGACGCGGGGCTGTCGGACGCCGCCCGTGAGGAGATCGAGGAGCATCTGCCGGGCCTGGTGGTGACGGGCCGGACCGCGGACAGCGGCGCCTGAGAGCCTGTCGGGTGACCTTCGATCGGAGAGCGGACGCGGCATGGTGCGTGCGATTCCAAGGCGCCGGGATGGCCTCGGATGGGGCCTCCCCTGCTCGAACGAAGTTGAGAGTTCGGGGAAGGAGCTACTAGGGCATTTCGGCAACGCCGGAAGCGTGCGTGCCAGGGCGTGGCCGCCCGATCAGAGGTCACCCGACAGGCTCTGAGCCGCCGGACCATGCGCGGGTTCCGCTCGGCTCGCGCCGGGCGGTGCGCGGGGCCGGGACCTTGCGGCGAGCCCTTAGGATCGAGGCGTGGCCGTCTTCCGGATCGAGCGCTTCACCTCCCTCCCCGCCGCCGAGTCCTGGCGCCGGGTGACGGACTGGGAACGGCACGCCGCGCATGTACCGCTGACCAGGATCACCGTCCCCGCGGGTCTGCCGACCGGGGTCGGGACCGTCTTCGTGGCGCGTACGGGCGTGGGGCCGCTGGCGTTCGACGATCCGATGGAAGTGGTGCGGTGGACGCCTCCCGCCGCCGGGCGCGCGGGGCTGTGCCGGCTGGAGAAGCGCGGTTCGCTGGTGCTGGGCCGGGCTTCGATCGACGTGTATCCGACGGACTTCGGATCCCATGTGGTGTGGGTGGAGGAGCTGGGCGTCCGGCTGCTGCCGCGGTGGGGCGACCCGCTGATCGCCGGAGCGGGCCGCCGGGTCTTCGGCCGGGTGCTCGACAGCATGCTGGACCGTCCGGCGCGGCACCGTCCGTAGCGGGTGCCCGCCCCGGAGCGTGTCCGTGAGGTCCGCACGGTCGGCGACAGCGACAGCTGATGATGCGTCAGCTATGGTGTGCGCGAACCCGTCCGCCGCCGACCGCACGGGAGGTGCGTTCCATGCCACGCCGACTCCGTTCCGTGGAACTCGAGTTCGTCGATACCGCTCCGCTGAAGCTGGTCTTCGCCGCCGAGGTGGCTGCGGCTCCCGAGGTGGTCTACCGCGCGCTCGCCGACGATGTGCCGGGCTGGCCGGGCTGGTTCACGGCGGTGACGGCCGCCCGGCCCACCGAGGACGGCGCGGGCCGCGAGGTCCGGCTCAGGGGCGGCTTCGTGATCCACGAGACGATCATGGCGGCGGAGCCCGGCAAGCGGTACGCCTACCGGGCCGACCGGACCAACGCCCCGGGCATGCGGGCCCTGTTGGAGGAGTGGCGGCTCACCCCGGCCGGGACCGGGACACAGGTGCGGTGGACCTTCGCCGCCGACGGCTCCGCGCCCTTCCGGTTCGCCCTGCGGCTGGCCCGGTCGGGCATGGGCCGGTCCTTCCGGGACGCGGTGCGCAAGCTCGACCGGCGGCTGACCGGGTCCGCGTCCTGAGGGCTGCCGCGCCGCACGCACCCGGTTCCGTCCCGGCGGTCAGGGCCAGTTGCCGTCGGCCAGGAAGGAGTCGATGGTCGCGGTGTACGGGGCGATGTCCAGGCCCTGTCCGGCGAGCCAGCTGTCGGAGTAGTACTTGTCGAGGTAGCGGTCGCCCGGGTCGCAGATCAGGGTGACGATGCTGCCCGTACTGCCCTGCTCGACCATCTCGGCGACCAGTTTGAACGCGCTCCACAGCCCGGTGCCGGTGGAGCCGCCGGCCTTGCGGCCGATGGCCTTCTCCAGGGCGCGCACGGCCGCGACACTGGCCGCGTCCGGCACCTTCATCATCCGGTCGATGGCCCCGGGCACGAAGCTCGGCTCCATCCGGGGCCTGCCGATGCCCTCGATCCGGGAGCCGCAGTCGCTGGTGGCCAGGGGATTGTGGTTGGTCCAGCCGTCGAAGAAACAGGAGTTCTCCGGGTCGGGCACGCAGATCCGGGTGTCGAACTGCATGTAGTGCACATAGCGGGCGATGGTCGCCGAGGTGCCGCCGGTTCCGGCCGTGGCGACGATCCACGTCGGTTCCGGATAGCGCTCCAGCCGCAACTGCTGGTAGATCGACTCGGCGATGTTGTTGTTGCCGCGCCAGTCGGTGGCCCGCTCGGCGTAGGTGAACTGGTCCATGTAATGACCGCCGGTCTCCGCGGCGAGCGTGGCGGACTCCTCGTACATCTTCCGCGAGTCGTCGACGAAGTGGCAGCGGCCGCCGTGGAATTCGATCAGCCGGCACTTCTCGGGGCTGGTGGTACGGGGCATCACGGCGATGAACGGCACGCCGATCAGCTTGGCGAAGTACGCCTCCGAGACGGCCGTCGAACCACTGGACGCCTCGATCACCGGCTTGTCCGGCCGGATCCAGCCGTTGCAGAGCCCGTACAGGAAGAGCGAGCGGGCCAGCCGGTGCTTGAGACTGCCGGTGGGGTGCGTCGACTCGTCCTTGAGGTAGAGGTCGATGCCCCACGCCTCGGGCAGCGGGAAGCGCAGCAGATGGGTGTCGGCGGAGCGGTTGGCGTCGGCCTGGACCTTGCGCACCGCCTCCTTCAACCAGGCCCGGTACCCGGCGTCGGAACGGTCGATGTCGATCGTCGCCGCGGCCCGGCCGCCGTCTCCGTGCTTTTCGGTGCCCATCAGCGCGTTCCTCCTCGTGTCATCGTCACTCTCCGCCCACAACCTATTCCCCCTACCTGCACAAACGTTTACTTTGGTGCTCCATAGCTCTTCCTTGGCGTCGGCCGGCCCGGCAACCGCGGCACCGGTCCGGGACGCGATCTGGCGCGCCGCTCCCGGTTTGTGCAGACTTCCCATCAGAAGTGTCACGAAGGGGGCGAAGCAGTCATGCCGGAAACGGAGTTCAGTGCCACGGGGGTACGGATCGAGCGGTGGGCCCGCTCGCTCACCAGGGCCGGGCAGGTGATCGTCAAGGACGGCAGGCTGGCCCTGCTGACCAGCAACGGGCGGGAGATCGACAGCGCCCCGGTGGTGACGGTGAGTGCGGGCAGACCGTGGTTCGCCGGGGCCGGTGCGGCCGTGGCCCGCCTCAACGGGACGCGGTACCGGCTGACGATGGGCCAGCGCAACCGCGGTCCGGACCGGGCCGGACCGGCCCGCCGGTTCCTGGAGACGCTGCGCAGTGCGGGCGGACGGATGACCTGAGACGGGCGGCGGCGACGGAGGGCCGCGAGTTGCGGAGCCGTGACCCCTGGGTGACATTGGACACGTCACTCATGGTTCACCGGCAGTGACACTGTGATCCAGACCGCTGGGTGCCAATCAGCAGCCGGCCAGCTGCTGGATCCGTTCCTTCGTCTTCTTCCGGACCTATTTCGGGGAGTCGCAGCCGTGATCAGCGAGCCAAGCAGGCACTGCACGGTGGAGCTCCAGGCCCTGCCGTCGCGGATCGGACAGGTCCGCAGAATCATCTCGGCGCAGTTGCGCTACTGGCATCTCGATCCTTTGATCGACCCGGCGGCGCTCGGCGTCACAGAACTGCTGACCAATGTCCACCGGCATGCCCAGCCGGACAAATCATGCACCGTCGAGATCGAGTTGCTGCTCGAACGGCTGACGGTGTCCGTCCATGACCACGACCCACGGCTGCCGACTGTGCGCGAGCCCAGCACGTCCAGTACATCGGGACGCGGGCTCGCACTGATCGCCGCGGTCAGCGAGAGCTGGGGTGTCCGGCCGAGGGGCGGGGCCGGGAAGGTCGTCTGGTTCACCCTTTCGGCGCCTCCCTGGTGCGCCCCGCTCCCGCCGCATTCGGTGTACGGGGCCACCACCGACGGGCCGTTCGAACTGGCCGCCCTCACCTATCTGGAGAGCGCCGCGCCTTCCGTCGCGCGGTCGGCGGTGGTCGGCTGAAGCGCCGGTGCCGGCGGTGACCTCGGCGGACGGTGGAGGGGCGAGGCGCCGGACGGCGTCCCGCCCCTCCACCGTCCGCTACTCGGCGGCGATCGCGCGGAGCACGTTCAGCCGCGCCGCCCGGCGGGCCGGGCGCCGGCCCGCCAGCGCTCCGGCGGCGATCCCCACGAGGGCGACCACCAGGAGCCGCAGCGGCGGCAGGTCGAAGGCGACGGCGGTGTCGCCCGCGGACGCCTCGACCAGTACCCAGCCGAGGAAGCCGCCGAGCAGCAGGCCGCCCGCCGTGCCGAACGCGGCCACCAGGAGGGATTCCCAGCGGACCATCGAGCGCAACTGGCTCCTGGTCTGTCCCACCGCTCGCAACAGGCCCATCTCCCTGGTGCGTTCGTGGAGGGCGAGGGTGAGCGTGTTGGCGATGCCCAGCAGGGCGATCAGTACGGCGAGTGCCAGCAGGGCGTAGACCAGGGTGAGCATCATGTCGATGCCGCCAGCCGAGGACCGCGCGTACTCGCCGCGGGTCTGCACGTCGGGGTTGCCGTACGCCGACGCGGTCTTCGCGACCGCCGCCTTGCCGTCGGCGACGGACACGCCGGGCCTGAAGGAGACGGCGATCAGCGAGTCGGAGTCCTGGGCGCGGTGCGGGGCCCAGGCCTGGCGGGTGATGACGTAGTCGCCTGCCAGTTCCGACCGCTCGTAGACGGCGCGGACGGTGAAGGCGCGCCGTGTGCCGTCGGTGAAGGCGAGCCGGGCGGAGGAGCCGGGGTGCAGACCGCGCTTCGCGGCTTCGGTGCCGGAGACGGCGATCCCGTTCGTGCTCAGCCCAGTCAGCGAGCCGTCGACCCGGCCGAGGTCGAAGACCCTGCCGAGCGCGGCCGGGTCGGTGACGGTCAGGGCGCGGCCCGCACCGTCGACCTCCGCGACCCCCTTGCCGAGGCCGACGGCCGTCGCCACCTGCGGCAGCCGGTCGACGGCCGGGGCGAGCCGGGGGCTGAGGCCGCTGCCGCCCGCCCCGAAGGCGGGCGCGCTGATGGCGACATCGCCCGCGAAGGAGCGGTCGACGGTCTGGTTCATGGTCGCCTTCAGCGATGCGCCGAAGACGGTGAAGAGGGAGACCACGGCGACGCCGATCATCAGCGCGGTAGCAGTGGACGCGGTCCGCCGGGGGCTGCGGAGGGCATTGCGCCCGGCCAGTCGGCCGCTGACACCGCGCAGCCGGTCGAGCGGGGCGCCGAGGGCCCGTACCGCGTACGTGGCGGCGACCGGCCCGAGGACCACGAACGCGGCGAGTGCCAGTACCGCGCCGCCGGCGGAGAGCCAGACGGACGGGGCGGCCAGGGCGCCGGTCAGGATGACGCCGACGGAGGCCACCAGCAGCACGAGCCCGGCGAGGGCCCGCGTCCGGGACGCCCCCGAGTCGTCGACGTCGCTCTCGCGCAGGGCGGCGAGCGGAGCGGTGCGTCCGGCCCGGACGGCGGGCAGGACGGCGGAGCCGAGACAGACGAGGACCCCCACGGCGAGCGGCAGCAGCAGCGAGACGGCGCCGATCACCAGCGAGCCGTCGGGGAACGGAAATCCGACAGCAGGGAAGAGCGCCTGGAGTCCGGCAGCGATGCCGATGCCTCCGGCCAGACCCGCGGCGGAGGCGATCACGGCGACCGCGGCCGCCTCGACGAGGGTCGAGGCGACGACCTGACGGCGTGCGGCGCCGAGGGCGCGGAGCAGGGCGTTCTCGCGGGTCCGCTGGGCGACGACGATCGCGAAGGTGTTGTGGATGGAGAAGGTGGCGACGAGCAGCACGATCCCGGAGAACACCAGCAGCAAGGTGGTGAACAGGCTGAGGAAGGCACCGGAGATCATGTCCCGGTTCTCGGCGGCCGCGGCCTGTCCGGTGACGGCCTCGACACCCTTGGGCAGTACCGGCCGCAGTACGTCGACGAGTTCCCGCTGGCTGGTGCCGGGTCCGGCGCGGACCTGGATGGCCGATGCCTCGCCGGGCTTCGGCGTGAGGTACTTCTCGGCGTCGGCCTGTGTCATGGCCGTGTAGGTGACCTGTCCCATGCCGTCCTGGCCGCCGAAGGTGGCCAGCCCGACGATCGTGACGTGTACGGGGTCGGGGGTGCGCAGCACGGTCGTGTCGCCGATCCTGAGCCCGCCCCGGTCGGCGGTGCCGCGGTTGACGACGACCTCACCGGGTGCGGCCGGGGCGCGGCCGACGGCGAGCCGGTACGGGTTGAGTTCCGGGTCGGCGATCCAGTTGCTGGCGAGGGTGGGCGGGCCCTGACCGCCGATGGGTCTGCCGTCGGCGCCGATGAGCTGGCCAGCGCCCTGGATGTCGGGGGCCGCGGCGGCGACGCCGGGCGTCCGCTCGATCCGCTTCACGAGTTCGGTGCTCACCGGCTGCCGGGTGTCCTGGGTCTCACCGGCGACGGTGACCACGTCGGAGCCGCGCACAACGGCGTCGGTTCCGGCGTTGGCGTCGGCGAACATGGTGTCGAAGCTCGCGCGGAGCGTGTCGCCCATGACGAGCGTCCCGGTGAGGAACGCGACGCCGAGCAGCACGGCGACGAACGTACCGGCGAAGCGGCGCTTGTGGGCGCGGAGCGAGGCGATGCTCAGGCGTACGGAGGCCGGGGTGCCGTTCATTCCGTCACCGCCTGCGCGAGGGGTGGGGGGCGAAGGACTTGAAGCGGTCGAGCACGCGCTCCGCCGTGGGGTCGGGCATCCGGTCGACGAGCCGGCCGTCGGCGAGGAAGACGACCTCGTCCGCGTGGGCGGCGGCGACCGGGTCATGGGTGACCATGACGACGGTACGGGCGGTCTGCCGGACGGTGCGGCCGAGCAGCCGGAGCACCTCCTGGCCGGAGCGGGAGTCGAGGTTTCCGGTCGGTTCGTCGGCGAACACGACATCGGGGCTGCCCGCGAAGGCCCGCGCCACCGCCACCCGCTGCTGCTGTCCGCCGGACAGTTCGCCGGGCCGGTGGTGCAGCCGGTCCCGGAGCCCGACGGTGTCGACGAGGGCGTCGAGCCATTCCGGGTCGGGCCGCTCCCCCGCGAGATCGAGGGGAAGGGTGATGTTCTCGGCGACGGTGAGCGTCGGCAGGAGGTTGAAGGCCTGGAAGACGAAGCCGATCCGCCGTCGGCGCAGCAGGGTGAGCCTGCGGTCGTCGAGCCCGCTGATGTCGGTGTCGCCGATGAAGGCGGAGCCCGAGGTGAGCGTGTCGAGTCCGGCGGCGCAGTGCATCAGGGTGGATTTGCCGGAGCCGGAGGGCCCCATGATTGCGGTGAAGCGTCCGGTCGGGAAGTCGACGCTCACCCCGTCCAGGGCGCTGACCCGGGTGTCGCCCGCACCGTAGAGCTTCACGGCGTCGACGACCCGGGCGGCGCAGGCGGGAGCGGGCGTGGGGGTGGGTCCGGAGATGGGGACGGTGGTGGTCATGCCACGCCTCCCTTGCTGCCGCGGCCGAACTGTTCGTCCAGGACGGAGAGCCGGCGCCAGTACTCGTCCTCGTCGATCTGTCCGGCCGCGAAACGTCGGCCGAGCAGCGTGATCGGTGAGGGTTCGGCGGGTGCCTCCTGGGTGGGACGCGCCTGCCAGGGGCCTCGCCGGCCGCGCCACACGGTACGGCGCAGCAGGGTGACGCCGCCGATGACGACGGCAGCCCAGAAGAGCGGGAAGAGGAGGATCCAGGGCCCGGGGCCACCGCTGTACGCCAGGGTGTTCATCTCGGTCAGCTCCCTCGGTTCGGGGTTCGCGTTCAGGTTTTCCTGACGCTCTCGAGCCTCGCCCGGAGAGGGGGTCCGAGTCGTCGTACGGCCAGCGGCCGTGCGCATACCCCCTCGGGAGTACGTGGCGCTCCCCCGGCTGCTCCCGCAGGCGCCCGGGGTGTACCACCACGTCGTGGGCAAGCCCGATCTCGCGCTCGCGGCCATCCGCCGTACGGCCTTGCGGATGCGCGAGACGGCCGACCGACTGCTCGGCGGCCCGGGAACGGCGTACGCGCGGATCTCCGCGTACCTCCTGCACGAGCGCGACGTGATGCGTGGCTGCCCGGTCGGCCGGCTCACGATGGACCCGGACGTCGTCGCCAGTGACGGGCTGCGTACACCGGTCGACGAGACGCTCGACCGGCCGCGCGGCCGGCTCCCCGAGATCGTTCAGGAGGGCCCGGACCAGGGCGAGTTCACCCGCCCGATCGTCGCCGAGGAGGTGGCGGGGACGATCGTCGCGACGGTGCAGGGCGGCCATGTGCCGGCCCGCGCCTCCGGTTCACCGGACGCCTTCGGCGCGGGAGTCCGCGGTCTGCTCTCCCTGCTCGCGCCCGCCGACGCCTGACACCTGCCTCTCCAGGAAGGGCCGGGGGCTCGTGTACGGACGGACAGGGGCCGCCTGTCGACCTCACGAGGAGAACCGGGATGTTCTACGAAGGTTGCGCCGACAGAGCGCCCATCAGGGGCGCGTAGAACACGATAGAGCCCCGCCGCGGATGCGACGAGGGCTCGCGGTGCTACTCAGACACGGTTCCTACCGACAATGGTCCTGTCTGGGTTCACTGACCGCCGCTGGTTCCGATATGGAACCTTGTCAGCGCAAACACGATCATGAGGTCGAGTGCCATCATCGGGATGGCCCACGCCGGGTAGTACGGAACGAACATGAACTGGGTGATCAGACTGATCCCTGCGGCTGCTGCGCCGGCCCCGCGACCCCAGCTCTTGTTTGTCAAGACTCCCAGGCCGGCAATGACGAGCGCCACTCCGACCACGAGGTGAATCACGCCCCAAGTGGTCAGGCCGAACCGGTAGGCGTAATGGGACGAGGCGGAGAACAGGGTGTCCTCTGCGATGCCGGAGGCGCCCATCAGAATGCTGAGTGGCCCGCTGAGCATCAGCGCAGCCCCGGCGAACAGGGACGCGCCGTTGACCTTTTCGCTGTCGGGCCCCCCGTGCCCCGGCCGTGTACTGTCCGGCATCGCTGTCATGGCCGCCGCCTTCCTGTACAGCGCGGTCACCGGCGCACACTGCCCGTGCGAAGCCGGCCACGCTCCTCTGCCAGGATCACCGCAATCCTTCGGCGCCGCGACTGCAAAACCCGCCGCGAGGAGACAGCGGACACCTACCACGCTTCTGTCCCTGTGCCTGGGCCCCGGAAAGTCCACAAGCCATCGACCGCGAGCGTGGCATCGCCCACCTGCACCGGTTCCGTCGTCGGCGGATCCGCTGGGAGGTACGCGACGACATCCACGAAGCCTTCGTCCTGCTCGGGTGCGCGCACTCACCAGCCGACGACGTCTGACCTCGGTTGTCACCGACTGGTTCTTCTGCAGGGCGCGGGTGACACCCGCGATGACAGAGGTCGTCAGCACCCAGCCGAAGGCGATCAGCAGGTAGGCCAGGCGCTGCAGGCTGTCGTTCGACCAGTACCGGGCCGTGCGTCGGCCCAGGCCGCCGATGAGTATCAGGAGGTCGAGTGTGTAGCGCTCGGGGCCCCGGTGGCGCCGGCCCGCTCGACGGGGGCGTATGCGGTAGCCGCGACCGGGCTGCATCAAGCCGCGCACTACCCCGCGGAGTTGACCGGCCGTCTCCGCGCCCGCCTCGCCGACCTCTTCGTCGAGGAGCTGACCGAGGGCATCGGCTCGACGGGCGTATCGCAGGCCCGATCAAGGTCGCCGGGGCCTTTCACGACATCGACGCCCATGCCCCGTTCACGATGACGGCGGCGGCACACCACCGCACCGGTGCGCCGATCGCCGTCCATCCGGAACCCGGCACCCCGGACATCGGCGTGCAGCGCGCGGCGACACGGACGGCTTGGGACCCGTACGACGCCGAGTGCCGAGGCACGTACGACCGCTCGGAGTCCCCGTCAGGCCAGTGCGGCCAGCGGATCGTCCAGTACCGGCTGCCAGGCCAACTCCGCCGCGCCGACCAGGCTGTTGTGGTCGAGCGTGCACGGCAGGATCGGCACACTGCCGCTCCGCCCCCACAGGCTGCGGTCGGCGACCACCGCGCGCAGCCGCTCCGGGTCCGCGTCGAGCAGGGCGCGGTGCAGTCCGCCGAGGATGATGCGGTCCGGGTTGAGGATGTTGACCAGACCGGCGAGCCCGAGGCCGAGCCGGTCGATCAGCTCCTCGGCCGCGCCCCGTACCGCCGCGTCCTCGTACTCCGTGCGCAGCAGAACGCCGGCCTGCTTGAGCAGCGACTCCTCCGGGCCGGGTTCGCGTCGGGCGGCGACGAGGAAGGCCAGCGGGTCGGTCTCGACGTCCAGGCAGCCGCGCCCGCCGCAGTGGCAGGGGCGCCCCTCGGGGTTCACGGTGAGATGACCCACCTCCAGCGCGAGTCCCGAACTCCCGGTGTGCAGGCGGCCGTCGAGGACCAGGGCGCCGCCCACTCCCCGGTGGCCGGTGGCCACACAGAGCAGGTGCTGGGCGCCGCGGCCCGCGCCGTGCCGGTGCTCGGCGAGCGCGGCGAGGTTGACGTCGTTCCCGGTGAACGCGGGTCCGGGGATGCCCGCTTCGCGTACGCAGTCGGCGAAGATCTCGCTCACCGGGGCGCCGGCCGGCCAGGCGATGTGCAGCGGGTTGAGCGCGGTGCCCTCCGGTTCGGCGACCGCCGACGGCACAGCGAGGCCCGCGCCGACGCAGCGCAGTCCGCTGTCCCGCAGCAACCGGGCGCAGTCGTCGACCACTTCACCGATGACCTGCGCCGGATCCGCCGTGACGGTGACACAGCCGGGAGCGGTGGCCACGAGCCGCCCGCCCAGCCCGACGAGCGCGGCCCGGAATCCGTCGGCGTGCACCTGCGCGGCGATGGCGACAGGTCCGGACTCCCGGACGGAGAGCCGGTGCGAGGGGCGGCCCTGCGAGCCGGCGGCGGAACCGGGCCGGGAGTCGACCCGGATCAGGCCGAGTGCCTCCAGTTCCGCAGCGACCGCACCGGCCGTCGCACGGGTGACGCCGAGCTCGGAGGTGAGGACGGCGCGGGTGGGCGCGCGTCCGGTGTGGACCAGTTCCAGCGCGGGTCCGAGCGCGCTGCGGCCCCTCTCCAACTTTGTCCGGGTGGTGGACACCTTGCCGTTCATGGGGGCGAGTCTCCCACGGTCCGGAGGTGCGTCCGTCGCCCCGGTGGCGCGGTCGCGCCCCTGGCAACCGTCTTGCGCCCGCTGTCGCGGCGCCCCTATGCTGAGTTTGTGCCGCAACTAAACAAACTGGGGACGGCCCTATCGGGGGGACCTGGCGGAAACACCGCCGTACCTCCGTCGGCCCGCCTCCGTACCGCCCTGACCGTGTTCTTCGCCCTCGACGGTTTCCTCTTCGCCGGCTGGGTGGTCCGTATCCCGGCCATCAAGCACCAGACCGGTGCCTCGGCCGCCACCCTGGGCCTGGCCCTGCTCGGAGTCTCGGCCGGGGCCGTGGTGACCATGATGTTCACCGGCCGGCTATGCCGGCGCTTCGGCAGTCACCTGGTGACCGTGGTCTGCGGCGTCCTGCTCTCCCTCGCCATCGCCCTGCCCGCGCAGACGCGTTCGGCGCTCGCGCTCGGCCTGGTGCTGCTGGTCTTCGGTGCCGCGTACGGCGGGATGAACGTGGCGATGAACAGCGCCGCGGTCGATCTGGTCGCCGCCCTGAGGCGTCCCGTGATGCCCGGCTTCCACGCCGCGTTCAGCCTCGGCGGAATGGTCGGCGCCGGACTCGGCGGGCTGGTCGCGGGCAGCCTCTCCCCCGCCACCCACCTCTTCGTCCTCACCGGGGTCGGACTCCTGGTCACCGCGGCGGTGGGGCCGGTGCTGCTGCGCCACCCGGCACCCCGGCCCGCGGTCGGGGCCAACGGCTCCGAGGTGCCGCGGCGGCTGAGCGGCAGGGCCCGCCGGCTGGTGCTCCTGTTCGGCCTGATCGCGCTCTGCACCGCCTACGGCGAAGGCGCGCTGGCCGACTGGGGCGCCCTTCACCTGGAACAGGACCTGCACGCCCACCCGGGCGTCGCCGCCGCCGGCTACTCCTTGTTCGCACTGGCCATGACGGCGGGCCGGCTCAGCGGCACGGCACTGCTCGAACGGCTCGGCCAGACCCGCACCCTCGTCATGGGCGGTGCGACGGCGGCAGCCGGAATGCTGATCGGCTCGCTCGCTCCCACCACGTGGGCGGTCCTCCTCGGCTTCGCGGTCACCGGCCTCGGCCTGGCCAATATCTTTCCGGTCGCGGTCAGCCGGGCCGGTGAGCTGGCCGGACCCGGCGGAGTGGCCGCCGCGTCGACGCTCGGCTACGGCGGCATGCTGCTCGGGCCGCCCGCGATCGGCTTCCTGACCGACTGGTCCTCGCTCCCGGTGGCCCTCACCACGGTGGCGCTGCTTGCCACCGCCGCTGCGGCACTGGGGTACGGAGCACGCAACGCGACCCACGCGTGAGCGGCCGAACTCACCGCGCCGGGAGGCCCGTACCACTGGCACAATCGAAGCCATGGAGATCACGGACCACATCAAGTCCCTGGCCACCGAAGGACAGTTGCTGGCGACCGCCGCGCAGGAGGCGGGGACCGGGGCGCAGGTGCCGACGTGTCCGGACTGGCGGGTGCGCGATCTGCTGCGGCACACCGGGATGGTGCACCGCTGGGCGACCACGGTCTCGCCGGAACCGCCGCAGGCCGTACGGGCTGACGGGGCGCCCGAAGAGGGGTCCGTCGACTGCGAGTTGAGCGGGTCGGCCGAGAAGCTCTGCCTGACGCTCTGGAATCGGCTGCCGCTCATGGCGGTCACTGTGACGGGCGACCCGGAGCCCGCCCGGATCTGGTGCGAGAAATCCGGGATCACCTGGTCCTGACGACCGGCCGGGGCGATCCGGTGCCCGACGCCCGGTCCGTCGGCCCGCTCCGACGCCGCGGTCAGTCCCCCGGCCCGTTCAGCATCCGGGCGAGCACCGACCTCTGCAACGGCTTCACCTCGGCATGGCGCGCCCGGCCCTTCGCCGTCAGCTCCACCCGGACGCCCCGCCGGTCCTCGCTGCACATCCCCCGGCGCACGAGGTCGTCCTTCTCCAGCCGCGCGACCAGACGGGACAGCGCGCTCTGGCTGAGATGGACCCGGGAAGCCAGCTCCTGCACACGATAGGCGGAGCCGCCGTCCTCGGGCGCGCCCTCCGCCAGGACGTCGAGCACCTCGAAATCGCTGGCGCCGAGGCCGTGTCGGTGCAGCTCGCGGTCGAGCTCACAGAGCGTCCTGGCGTGCAGCGCGAGGATGTCCCGCCACTCGTCGACGAGCATCCGCTCGGACTTGTCCGCTGCCATAACCGCACGTTAGCAGAGATGAGGCCGATTGTTGCGTCGGAATTAAATGCACTTGCATTCAATGCATGTGCATGTACCGTGCTCCTCATGACCACTCCGCTCAACGTCCCCGATTCCCACGAGCGTTGGAGCCCGCGCCTGTGGGGCACTCTCCTCGTGCTCTGCGCCGCGATGTTCCTGGACGCCCTCGACGTCTCCATGGTCGGCGTCGCGCTGCCGTCCATCGCCGACGATCTCGGACTGACCACGTCGACCCTCCAGTGGATCGTCAGCGGCTACATCCTCGGCTACGGCGGACTGCTGCTTCTCGGCGGCCGGGCGGCCGATCTGCTGGGCAGGCGCCAGGTCTTCCTCGTCGCGCTCGGTGTCTTCGCCCTCGCCTCGTTGCTCGGCGGATTCGTCGACTCCGGACCACTGCTGATCGCCAGTCGTTTCATCAAGGGCCTGAGCGCCGCCTTCACCGCGCCGGCCGGGCTCTCGATCATCACCACCACGTTCAAGGAGGGCCCGCAGCGCAATCGCGCCCTCTCCATCTACACCACCTGCGCGGCCACCGGTTTCTCCATGGGCCTGGTCCTCTCGGGCCTGCTCACCCAGCTGTCCTGGCGGTGGACGATGCTGCTGCCCGCCCCGATCGCCCTGATCGCCCTGATCGCGGGCCTCAAGCTGATCCCGCACAGCGAGCGCGAGGACACCCACCGCGGCTACGACCTGCCGGGCGCCGTCACCGGCACGGCCGCCATGCTGCTGCTGGTGTTCACGGTCGTACAGGCACCCGAGGCCGGCTGGACCTCCGCCCGCACTCTGCTGTCGTTCCTCGCCGCCGCCGTACTGCTCACCGTCTTCGTCACGATCGAGCGGCGCACCGCGAACCCGCTGATCCGCCTGGGGGTGCTGCGCTCCGGGAGCCAGGTCAGGGCACAGTTGGGCGCCACGGCCTTCTTCGGCAGTTACGTGGGCTTCCAGTTCCTCGTCACCCAGTACATGCAGTCGCTGCTGGGCTGGTCCGCGCTGGAGACCGCGCTGGCCTTCCTGCCCGCGGGCGTGCTGGTCGCCCTGTCCTCGACGAAGATCGGTGATGTGGTGGACCGGTTCGGGACACCGCGTGTCATCGCGGCCGGCTTCACGTTCCTCGTCATCGGCTACGCGCTCTTCCTGCGGATCACCCTCACCCCGTCGTACGCCGTGGTGATCCTGCCGTCCATGCTGCTGCTCGGCGCGGCCTGCGCGCTGACCTTCCCCTCGCTCAACATCCAGGCGACCAACGGGGTCGACGACGACGAGCAGGGCATGGTCTCGGGCCTGCTGAACACCTCGATCCAGGTCGGCGGAGCGATCTTCCTGGCGGTGGTGACCGCGGTGATCACGGCGCACGGCAGCGGCGACGGATCACGTCAGGCGGTCCTGGACAGCTACCGGCCCGGCCTGGTCGTGGTGACCGCGGTGGCGTTCGCCGGACTGCTGGTCACGCTCACCGGCCTGCGGCGCCGCCGCCCGGTTCAGCACACCGTGCTGGTCGCGTCGTCCGAGATGGACCGTGCGGCCGAGACCGGGGCGAGGGCGACGGCGGGCGCGCAGAAGGTGTCGGTGCGGGACTGACATCCGGGCGAGGGGAGAGGCGCGGTGGCGGGCCGGCGGGCAAGCATCTCGGCCGGACACCGCACCTGCCCCCCGCGCCCGGATCAGCCGAGCCAGCCCGGCCGCACCAGCCCCGACTCGTAGGCGAGCACGACGAGTTGGGCCCGGTCGCGGGCGCCCAGCTTCACCATGGTGCGGCTGACATGGGTCTTGGCGGTGAGCGGGCTGACGACCAGCCGTCGGGCGATCTCCTCGTTGGAGAGCCCTATGCCGACGAGCGCCATCACCTCCCTTTCCCGTTCGGTGAGTCCGCTCAGCCCCGTCGCCGTCGCGGGTTCCTTGGAGCGGGCCGCGAACTCGGCGATCAGGCGGCGGGTGACCCCCGGCGAGAGCAGGGCGTCGCCGCCCACCACGGCGCGCACGGCGCGCAGCAGTTCCTCCGGTTCGGTGTCCTTGACGAGAAAGCCGGAGGCTCCGGACCGGATCGCCTCGAAGACGTACTCGTCGAGTTCGAAGGTGGTGAGCATGACCACCTTGACGTCGTCCAGGCGGGCATCCCCGGTGATGGCACGGGTCGCGGCGAGGCCGTCGAGATGTGGCATCCGGATGTCCATCAGCACGATGTCGGGCCGCAGTCCGCCCACCATGCGCACGGCTTCCGCGCCGTCGGCGGCCTCTCCCGCCACCTCGATGTCGGGCTGGGCGTCCAACAGGGCCCGGAAGCCCGCCCGGACCAGGGACTGGTCGTCGGCGAGCAGTACGCGGATCACGGTGTCTCCTCCTCGTGCGCCGCCGTGCCGGACGAACCGGACGGCAGCGGAAGTTCGGCCCGCACCCGGAAGCCGCCGTCGGCCCGGGGGCCCGCCTCGATCGTGCCACCCAGCCCGGCGGCCCGCTCCCGCATCCCCGCCAGCCCGTTACCGCTGCCTCCGGCGTCGCCGCCGGTGGCGGGTCCTTCGTCGTCGATACGGAGCCGGATGCGGCCGGGCCCGTAGACGATACGGACCTGCGCGGTACGCGATCCGGAGTGCCGGACCACGTTCGTCAGTGCTTCCTGCACGATGCGGAAGGCGGCGAGATCCGCGCCGGGCGGAACCGATGGCCGTTCGCCGTCGGTCTCGACGGTGACGGTCAGTCCGGTGCCGGCCGCCTGCTCGACGAGTTCGGGGAGCCGGTCGAGTCCGGGGGCCGGGGCCCGGGGGGCGTCTCCCGGGGTGCGCAGGGTGTCGAGGACCTGACGGACCTCGCCCAGCGCCTCCTTGCTGGCGGCCTTGATGGCGGTGAGCGCCGCACGTGCCTGCTCGGGGTCGGAGTCCAGCAGCGCGAGACCCACGCTCGACTGGACGTTGATGACGGAGATGCTGTGGGCCAGGACGTCATGGAGTTCGCGCGCCATCCGCAGCCGTTCCTCGTCGGCCCGACGCTGCTCCGCGGCCTCCCGTTCCGCCCGTCGGTCCGCCCACTGCTCACGGCGTACGCGAACGAACTCGGCGGCGGCGACGATGGCCACCACCCAGGCGGCGATGCCCAGCTCCTGTCCCCAGGGGGCGGCGTGGTCGTCGGAGGGCGGCAGCCACCGGTAGAGCCAGTGCGCCACCAGGACGTGTCCCAGCCACACCATGCCCACGGCGGACCAGGCGGCCCGCCGGTGTCCGGAGACGACCGCGCTGAAGCAGCCGACGGCGACGGCCAGGAAGACCGGCCCGTACGGATAGCCGGCCACCAGATAGATCATCGCCGCGACCGAGCTGCCGAAGGCGGCCACCACGGGGTGGCGGTGGCGCAGCAGGAGCACGGCGACGGCCAGGAAGAGCAGCAGTCGCGCGAAAAGGTCCAGCGGGGCCCGCTCGTCCATCTGCCCCCGGGCCGCGATGGTCGAACCGATCATGACGACGGCGCCGAGCAGGATCGTCGACGGCCAGGGCAGCCGGGAGGCGGAGCGTCCCGGCTCCCCGGTCAGCCACCGCGGCGGCTCGCCGTGTGCCCAGGGAGGACCGCCGCCGCTTCCGTGTGAGCGCTGCTCTTCCATATCGGCCACGCTAGACCGCGGGCCCCGGCAAAGGCGTCAGCCGGACGTGGTGATCACCCGTACTCCGTGGGGAGTACGTCGTACGGGGCCGGGCCACGGGCGAAGGGGGCTGCCGGAGGGCCGGACGTCGGTGACGCCGGTCCTGGCCGGCGGAGAGCGGCCCCATGAGGCAGGGCGCCCTCGCCAAGTTCGACCTCGTCGCGACCGTGACCCGGACCCTGGAACGGGGGATCACCGCCCAAGCCGGTGAACCGGCAGGATCGGAACCGCAGCCATGACCGACCGGACGAGCACGACGACGGGCTGGAGCATCGATGTCTGGCTCGACCCCGCCTGCCCACTCACCCGCCACACCGCGCGATGGGTCGCGCAGATCGCCGAAGAGGTACCGCTTCGGGTGTGTTGGCACGTGATGAGCCTGTCGGTACTCAACGAGCGCCGCGACGACGCCCCCGAGGGCGACCCGCACGGCTACCTGTGGATTCCCGCCCGCGTCGCCGCAGCCGTCCAGACCGAGCACGGGCACGCCGCGCTCGGCGCGTTCTGCGACGCACTGTGGACCGAGCTCGACGGCACCGAGCGGGAATGGATCGGTGACATCGGCGAAGCACTGCAACGCAGCGGCCTGCCCACCGGGCTCGCCGAGGTCGGCACCTGCACCGACTACGACGATGAGCTTCGCGCCTCCCACCACGCCGGCGTCGACCGCATCGACTCCGAGATCGGCACCCCCGTCCTGGCCATCACCAAACCTGACGGCGATCAGCGGTCCTTCTTCGACCCCGTCCTCGACGCCGTCCCCGCACGGGCAGACGCCATCCGCCTCTGGGAAGCCGCCCGCCTGTTGGCCGGCGTCCCGACATTCCGTGAAATCAAGGCGTGACAGTCAGTCCGATTGCCACGGCTCACCGAATACGGACACCTTCACGCGTCGACAACGCCCCGCCCTGCCGCACCACTTCCGCCACCATTCCCGCCACCGAGCAGGCCGACCGTGCGGGCCAGTTCGGTGACGGCTTCCCGGAAGAAGATCTCCCTGGCCTCCACCACCCGGTTGAACTGGCCGAAGAGCTCGAAGGAGACCAGCCCGAACAGCTGTGACCAGGCGGCGATCAACGGAGCTGCGGCCTCCGGGGGAAGGCCGGGGGCCAACTCCGCGACCATCCGTCCGGCCTCGCCGCGCAGATCGTCGGCGAGCGGTGACAGCGCCAGGCCGTCCGTGCGGTAGGCGTCCGCGACCACGGCGATCAGCACGAGGCCGACGCGAGAGGCGGGGCCGATCGTCGCCTGCGGCGCGGTGTAGCCGGGCACGGGAGAGCCGTAGATCAGGGCGTACTCATGAGGGTGGGCCAGCGCCCAGTCGCGCACGGCGCGGGTGACCGCGATCCAGCGGGCGAGATGGGTGGCTGCCTGGGCGCGGGCGGTCCGGTGGGCGGCCTCCGCGGTCTCGCCCACGGAGTCGTACGCATCGACGATCAGCGCGGTGAGCAGCTCGTCGCGGCTGGGGAAGTAGCGGTAGAGGGCGGAGGACGCCATACCGAGCTCTCGTGCGACGGCGCGCAGCGACAGCTTCGCGGCGCCCTCGGCCGCGAGCTGCTTCTTCGCCTCGTCCTTGATCGCGGCGGTGACCTCGATGCGGGCCCGTTCCCTGGCTCCTCGGACAGTGTTCATGGTCATCAGTCTGCCATGAACACAGAGCACCGACCAAGAACGAGAGCAGCGCTCTTGATTTTGAGCACCAATCCCGTGCACACTGATCTCAAGCGAGAGCGCTGCTCTCAAAATCTTGGGGAGTCACCATGTCTCAGCCGTACTACCTTCAGGGCAACGCCTTCAGCGTCCGGATGAACAGCATCGTCGGCCGGCTCGCCCGCCATGGCGTCAGCCTCTTCGGCTCGGCCGAGATGTCGGTGCGCGGCCGCAAGAGCGGGCAGATGCAACGGGTGCCCGTGAACCCCCACACCCACGAGGGCGCGCAGTACCTCGTCTCCGCCCGAGGCCACTCCCAGTGGGTGCGCAACATGCGCGTCGCCGGCGGGGGCGAGCTGCGGGTGGGCCGGAAGATCCGTACCTTCGCGGCCGTGGAGATCACGGACGACGAGCAGAAGGCACTGATCATCCGCACCTACCTGGAGCGGTGGGGCTGGGAGGTCAACGAGTACTTCAAGGGCATCACCGCGAAGTCCTCGGACGCCGAACTGCTGGCCGCCTGCCCGGACCACCCCGTCTTCCGGATCACCGAGGAGAGCTGACCGTGCGGCCGGCCCCCTACTCCCCGGCACCGGGCGCCGGGCAATGTCGCCCGGCGACCCGGACAGGGCCTAGCGGTCCATCGCGGACAGGGCCCGCTGTGCCAGTGGATGCGTACGGACCAGTTCACCGAGCGAGGTCGTTCCGCGAGTGATTCCGGCGAACGCGTTCCAGGCCGGGCGGAATCCCGTCAGCACCGCGTGCAGCACCCCGGGGCGGCGCTCGAACAGTTTCAGCATGCGGCGTCCGACACCCATCTCGACACCGAGGCCCGCCTTGATGGCGAACGCGTAGTTCAACGCCTGGCGCCGGGCGTCCACCGCGTCGTGCGACTCCGCGATCCGGACCGCCCACTCACCGGCGAGCCGCCCCGACCGCAGTGCGAAGGAAATCCCTTCGCGGGTCCACGGCTCCAGCAGCCCCGCCGCGTCGCCGCACACCAGCACCCGCCCGCGTGACAGCGGCGAGTCGTCGCTGCGGCAGCGCGTCAGATGCCCGGAGGAGATCTTCGGCTCGAAACCGGCGAGGCCGAGCCGGGCGATGAAGTCCTCCAGATACCGCTTGGTCCCCGCCCCGTCGCCCCGCGCCGAGATCACACCGACGGTCAGGACATCGCCCTTGGGGAACACCCAGCCGTAACTGCCGGGCATGGGGCCCCAGTCGATCAGCACCCGCCCCGCCCAGTCCTCCGCGACCGTGGCCGGAACCGGGATCTCCGCCTCCAGTCCGAGGTCCACCTGGTCGAGCTTTACCCCGACATGGGCTCCTATCCGCCCCGCGCTTCCGTCGGCACCGACGACCGCGCGGGCCAGGACCGTCTCGCCGCCGGACAGCACCACGGCGACCGTGCGCCGGTCGGGCACCGAGGCGCCGTGCTGCTCGACCCTCGTCACCGTCGCGCCGGTGCGGAGTTCGGCGCCCGCCTTCTGCGCCTCCTCGACCAGACCCGCGTCGAACTCAGGGCGGTTGATGAGCCCGAAGAGCATCCGCTTGGACCGGCGGGTCCGCGCCAGCCTGCCGTTGAGCGAGAAGGTGACCGCGTGGATCCGGTCCCGCAAGGGCAGTTCGAACCCGGGCGGCAGCGAATCCCGCGAAAACCCGATGATGCCGCCGCCACATGTCTTGTACCTGGGAAGCTCCGCCTTCTCGAGGAGCAGCACCCGTCGGCCGGCCACTGCCGCCGCGTATGCCGCGGAGGCTCCGGCCGGTCCGCCCCCGACTACGACGACATCCCACACGGACGACTCTTCGTGCTCCTGTACGGCGTCTGCGTTCTCGCTGCTCACGATGTGCTTCTGCTCCCGATCCCACCAGTGGCCCATGCTGCTCACGGCATCCTACGGCGCGTTGCCCCCGGCCCCCGCTGTGGGAGGATCGACCGTACGTTCGTCCTGCATGCGACGCCGCACACTCGGTGCGCATGTAGCCGGATTCGTACACATAACGTCGCACCCACGAGGAGCGTGCCCATGACCGCCCGTCCGATTTCCGAGACCATTGCCTCGCTGATGCCCCGCGCCAAGACGGAGCTGGCCGAGCTGGTGGCCTTCCAGTCGGTGGCGGATCCCGCGCAGTTCCCGAAGAGCGAGTGCGAGGCGGCCGCCGACTGGGTCGCCGACGCGCTGCGCGCCGAGGACTTCCAGGACGTCGCCCTTCTCGACACCCCGGACGGCACCCGGTCGGTCTACGGCTTCCTGCCCGGTCCGGCCGGCGCCCCGACCGTACTGCTCTACGCGCACTACGACGTGCAGCCGCCGCTCGACGAGTCCGCCTGGCTCTCCCCTCCGTTCGAGCTGACGGAGCGCGACGGCCGCTGGTACGGCCGCGGCTCGGCCGACTGCAAGGGCGGCTTCATCATGCACCTCCTCGCCCTGCGCGCCCTCAAGGCCGACGGCGGCGTCCCGGTCTCCGTCAAGGTGATCGCCGAGGGCTCCGAGGAGCAGGGCACCGGCGGCCTGGAGCGGTACGCGGAGGCGCACCCCGAACTGCTGGCCGCCGACACCATCGTCATCGGCGACACCGGCAATTTCCGGGGCGGTCTGCCGACGGTCACCGCGACCCTGCGCGGCATGACGATGCTGCGGGTCACGCTCGACACCCTCGAAGGGAACCTGCACTCCGGGCAGTTCGGCGGCGCCGCCCCGGACGCGCTGGCCGCGATGATCCAGCTGCTGGCCTCGCTGCGCGCCGAGGACGGCACAACGACCGTCGACGGGCTCGCCACGGACACCGAGTGGGACGGACTCCAGTACCCGGAGGCCGATTTCCGCAAGGACGCGAAGGTCCTCGACGGGGTCGGGCTGATCGGCACAGGCACGGTCGCCGACCGCATCTGGGCCCGGCCCGCCGTCACCGTCATCGGCATCGACTGCCCGCCGGTGATCGGTGCGACCCCGTCGCTCCAGGCGAGCGCGCGGGCCCAGGTCAGCCTGCGGGTCCCGCCGGGCCAGGACGCCGCCGCGGCGACCGCGCTGTTGACCGCCCACCTCAAGGCCCACGCCCCGTGGGGGGCGAGGGTGACGGTGGAACAGGTCGGCCAGGGCCAGCCGTTCCGCGCGGACACCTCCAGCCCGGCGTACACGTCGATGGCGCAGGCGATGGAGGTCGCGTACCCGGGCGAGAAGATGCAGACGTCCGGCATGGGCGGCTCGATCCCGCTCTGCAACACCCTCGCCGCCCTCTATCCGGAGGCGGAGATCCTGCTGATCGGCCTGAGCGAGCCGGAGGCGCAGATCCACGCGGTGAACGAGAGCGTGTCGCCCCAGGAGCTGGAGCGGCTGTCGCTCGCCGAGGCCCTGTTCCTGCGGAACTACGCGGAGTCCAAGCGCGCCTGACGCTGCGTCACCGATCCCGCCGTGTTCCTGCGGATCTCCTGCCCTGCGGACGCCCTCCTGTCAGGAGTGGTCCGACAGCGTCACCAGCACGTTGAGCCGACGCGGCGCGTCCGCCACCGACCTGGCGGAGGCGGATGAGTCGCTTCGGCGCATCGCGCGGTACGAGGCGCGGTTCCGTGCCGACGGGCTGCTGCCGCCGGACGGGGTGGTCACCACGACGGTCGCCTACGACTACGGGCGTGCCGTGAACCTGGCCCGCTGGGGATTGTCGGCCCGATTCTGCTACCCGCACGAGGCAGAGCAGGCGATCGTGCACGCGGGGGCTCTGAGCAAGTCGGCCTACGAATCGTGGGAGAGCTTCTCCGCCGCGTACGCGCTGGGCAGGGTGCTGCGCTTCGACGACGAGCAGTACGGCACGTACTACGAGCAGAACGTCACCGCTCACCGCCTCTTGGCGGAGAGCGAGGGCAGTCCGTGACGGAACATCCCTTGGCGCTGACTCCGGTTCACGCCCGGCCCCGCAGAGTCCCGCATTGCCGCACTACGCGCTGAGCGAAGCTCGCCCAGAGCGTAGATCGACGCCTGCGGGCTGGCCGTCCACGTACGTTCGTGGCATGGATATCGTCGAAGTACTCCCTCGGCTGCACATGTTCCGCTTCCCCATCGGCCAGGCGTATCTGTGGCGCGACGGCGCCGATCTGACTCTGATCGACGCGGGCGCCATCGACGCGGCGCCCGCGATCGAGGACGGGGTGCGCAGCCTGGGCCTGGACCCTGGCCGCATCTCCCGGATCGTCGTCACCCACGGCCATTGCGACCACTACGGTGCCGCGCAGGAGCTCGCCGACCGGCACGGCGCCGAGATCCTGGCCCATCGGCTGGATGCCGCGGTGATCCGGGGCGAGGAGGAGATCGCCGATCCCGTCCTGCTCGACTGGGAACTCCCGCTGTGGGAGCACGCGCGGACCGTGCCCCCCGCCCCGCCGACCCGGGTCGACCGCGAGCTGGCCGACGGCGACGAAATCGGGTTCGGCCAGGGTGCCCGGGTGGTCCACTCCCCCGGCCACACCCCCGGTTCCATCGGGATTCATCTGCCGCACCACGGTGTGCTGTTCACCGGGGACTGCGTGGCCAGGGTCGACCGGGTGATGCTGGGCGTCTTCAACATCGACCGGGCGCAGGCCGTGGACTCCTTCCGGCGGCTGGCCGCGCTGGAGCCGGCCACGGTCTGCTTCGGGCACGGCGAACCGCTCACCACCGACGCCGCCGCGGCGCTGCGCGCCTCAGCCGACCGGGACTCCGGCCTCCAGGTTGAGCACGGCTGACCGCTCGCGGGCGCGCAGCGCCCAGCGCAGCCGTTCGTACCGGGTCGGGGGCAGCAGGGTGGCCGCTTCCGCCTCGGTGACGAACCGCCAGCCGCGCAGTTCGGATCCGGGCAGCAGCAGCCGCTGGGCGTCCGCGCCGGTCAGCAGGCCACCGTCGAAGAGCAGCCGCAGGCCCCCGTAGCCGGGCGGCCGGGGTGCCTCCCAGTCGACGACGAGGAGTTTCGGTACCCGGTCGAGATGGATGCCTATCTCCTCGGCCACTTCACGGATCCCGGCCTGGGCCGGTGCCTCGCCGGACTCGACCACTCCGCCGGGAAATTCCCAGCCGGGCTTGTACGTCGGGTCGACGAGCAGCACCCGGTCACGCTCGTCGAAGAGCAGTACGCCGGCCGCCACGGTCTCCGCGGTCGGCTCGGGTGTCTGCACGATCTCGCACGGGGTGGCGGCGCCGCTGCGGACCGCCTCGGCGATGCGCTCGGCCGTCCTGTACGGGGTGAGCGCGCCGGAGTCGATGATGTGGGCGTCGCGGGCGAGCCAGCCGAGCGCCGCCCGGTAGGGCTCGATGTGCTGGTAGGCCCATTGCCGTACCCGTTCGCTGTGCTCCGGGTCCCCGGGGTACTCGACGCGGTCGGCGATCCGTTTACGCAGGATCGTTTCCTCAGGTGAGAGCAGGACATGACGCACCTCGATGCGCCGGGAGGCCAGCCCTCCGAAGATCTCGTCGCGGTACTCCTGTCGCAGCAGAGTCATCGGCACCACCAGCACACCGGACACCTCGGCGAGCAGGGCCGCCGCGGTGTCCACGACCAGTCGCCGCCAGATCGGCAGGTCCTGGAAGTCCGTCACCTCGGCGAGCCTCTTCTGGGGCAGCAGATGCCGCAGCTCCCCGCCGATGAGTTCGGGGTCGTAGAAGGTGCTGTTCGGGATCAGATCGATCAGTTCACGCGCGGCGCTCGTCTTGCCCGCGCCGAACGCACCGTTGATCCAGACGATCACGGTTCCCCCTCTTCCGTAGCCCCCTGTGGCTTGCCCGCAACACCCTGCCGCGAAAACCCGGCTGTGGCGATGCATGTTTCCCGAACAGAACCGTCCGATGCCCGTGGACGGCGTCCGATCGCGTGCGTCCGGCCGTAACGGGGCCGCCGGAAGGTCGTTGGAGCGGACAGGCCGGACCGACGACCAGGGGGGGGCAGCGTGCGTCGCACAGTGCTTGAGCGATTTCCCGCGGGAGGGCCACGAGGCAGTTGGCCTGCGGAGGAGTTCGCGGCCGCCCGCCGCTGCGAGGGCGTGGCGGCCGAGGTGGTGATGGATCTGGAGCAGGACGCGTTCCTGGTGGTCGTTCCGCAGCAGTCACCGGACCGGGGGCACTGAGTCCGGGACCGGGGCCGGGGCCGGGCCCCGCTCGACCGGACGGGCCGGGGAGAGCTCCGGAAGAGCCACGCGTTCTCCTCCCTGTCATCACAATTCCATCACCAGCGGAGCATGTGGCTCCCGGGTGCTGATCCGGGGCCGTTACGGTCATCCCTCCATGAACCGCACCAGGGGGGACGTATGTCTCAGAATCAGCAGCCGCCATGGAGGCAGCCGCCATGGGGGCAGCCCCCCAGCCGCCCGGCAACAACCCGTACGGCACGCCCGCGCCGCCGGAGCGTCGTCCGAAGTGGACACGGAAACGGATCCTGATCCCGGCCGCCGCCGTCCTGTTCTTCCTCGGCGTGGGCATCGGTGGCGCGGACGATCCCGCCAGGACCGAGAAGACGGCCGACGCGAAGGCCGCACCGTCCGCGACGGTGACGGCGACAGCCACGGTGACGGCCACTCCGGCACCGTCGGCCACCAGGACGGTGACGGCGAGCCCGGAGCCGGTACCGACCGTCACGAGGACCAAGACCGTCAGGGTGACGGTCGCGCCCGCGACCGAGGACGGCGGCACGTCCGGTGGATCCGTCTCGGGCGGGGGCGGCAGCAGTACGTACTACGCCAACTGCTCCGCCGTGCGCGCGGCCGACGCCGCGCCCATCCACGCGGGAGAGCCCGGCTACGGGCGGCATCTCGACCGGGACGGGGACGGGGTCGCCTGCGAGTAGCCGCCCACCGGCGGCCGTCGCGGCCTACCCCTTGCTGGAGCCCAGGGTGAGGCCCGCGATGAAGTGGCGCTGGAGCAGGAGGAAGACGACGAGCGTGGGCAGGGCGACGATCACCGAGCCGGCGGCGAGCAGGTTGTAGTCGGTGAAGAACTGGCCCCTGAGGTTGTTCAGCGCCGAGGTGATGGGGAGTTTGTCGCCGTCGGAGATGAAGACCAGCGCCCACAGGAAGTCGTTGTACATCCAGGTGAACTGGAGCGTGCCGAGCGCGGCCAGGGCCGGGCGGCACAGGGGCAGGGTGATCCGCCAGTACTGGGTCCACACGCCCGCGCCGTCGACGATGGCGGCCTCCAGGATCTCCTGCGGCAGGGTGCGCATGAAGTTGGCCAGGACGAAGACGCAGAAGCCGAGCTGGAAACCGATCTGGACGACGACGACGGCCCAGTACGAGTCGTACATCGTCATCGAGTCGGACATCCAGTAGGGCAGCGGGATGCGGTTGAACACCACGTACAGGGGCGTCACGATCACCTGCTGCGGCAGCAGGTTGCCGGCGGTGAAGAGCATGAGCAGGACGATCCCGCCGCGCATCTTCAGGCGCGCCAGCGCGAAGGCCACGAACGAGGCGAGGAAGAGGGTGACGAGCACCCCCGGCACCGCGATGATCATGGTGTTGACGAAGTACTTCGTCATGCCGGAGTCGGAGAACGCCTGCCGGTAGTAGTCCAGGGAGAGATGGCGCGGCAGCGAGAAGTAGCCGTGCTCCGAGGTCTCGTCGTACGGCCGCAGCGATGCGTACACCGCGAGCAGGAGCGGGGCGAGGAAGGCGAGGGAGACCGCCATCAGGAAGGCGTGGACGCCGATCCGGCCGGGGCGGATCCGACGCCGGGCGGCGGGAACCGGCGGTGCCGGTGGTGCGGCAGGGCGGGCGGGGGCGGCTTGGACGGTCAACGGTTCTTCTCCCCTCGGAGCTCCTGGACCAGATACGTCGCGACGAATCCCAGGGAGACGGCCAGCAGGACCACGGCGATGGCGGAGCCGAAGCCGATCCGGCTGGCCTCGCCGATGATGTTGTCGGTGACGAGCACCGAGAGCAGTTCGAGTCCGTTGCGGCCGTGGTTGACGGCGTACACGATGTCGAACGCGCGCAGGGACTCGATGACGGTGATAACGCCGACGATCACATTGACCGGCCGCAGGGTGGGGAGGACGATGCGGAAGAAGGTCTGGGCCTCGCCCGCCCCGTCGATCGCCGCGGCCTCCTTCAGCGAGGGGTCGACGGCCTTCAGCCCGGCGAGATAGAGGATCATCACATAGCCGGTGTGCCGCCAGGCGGCGGCGAGCAGGACCATCCAGATGTTGAGGTCCGGGTCGCCGAGCCAGTCCGTCGGCGAACCCGTGTCCCCGATGACCGCGTTGAGGGCGCCCTGGTCGCGGGAGAAGACCAGCTGGGCGATGAATCCCACCACGGCGAGCGACAGTACGACGGGCATGTACAGCGTCGACTGGTAGAAGCGGCTGAAGCGCACCCCCCGGTCGATGAGCACGGCCAGCAGCAGTCCGAACGGGGCTGCGACCAGGCCGAGGAAGGCGAGCCAGAGCAGATTGTGCCGGGCCGCGGGCCAGAACTGCGGGTAGTTGGTGAAGAGGTTCCGGTAGTTCTGCGTGCCGACCCACTTGATGTCACCGATGCCGTCCCAGCCGGTGAAGGAGAGCACCACGGAGGCGAGGGTCGGTCCCCAGACGATGGCGACGTCGAGCAGGACGGGTATGCCGAGCAGCACACCGAGTACGGCGAGGTCGCGGCCGGTGAACCGCCGCGCGACCCGCCGTCCGGTGCGCCTGGCCGGGATGAACGACACGGTCGGTACTCCAGGTTCGGTCGGATTCCATCGAGGTCGTCCGGGGTCAGTCGGCGGCGAAGATGGTCTTCTTCTGCCGTTCGATGTCGTTGACCAGGCCGTCCACGTCGTCGGGGTCGCTGATGAACTTCTGGATCGCCGGGATCATGACCGTGGAGGAGAAGTCCGGCCTGGTGTCCCGGTCCAGGAACTGGGAGATCTGCTTGGCTCCGGAGACCAGCTCCACGGCCTTCTTCTGGAGCGGTGAGTACGCGGAGATGTCCGCCTGGTCGCTGACCGCGATGTTGTTCGGGTCGCTCTTCAGGTAGATGTCCTCGGCCTTCCCGGTGGCCAGCCACTTCAGCAGGTCCTTGGCGCTTTCCAGCGCCTTCTTGTTCTTGAGGTTCTTCGACTTCTTCGCCAGCAGGAATCCGTCGATGGGCGCCTCGACCGCGTCCTGCCCGTGCTCCGGGTCGATGACGGGGAAGGGGAAGAAGTCGATGTCGCCCTGTTCGCCCTTGGGGAACTGGGCGCCGGGGTGCGGCAGTCCGAAGACGGCCATGCCGGCCTCCTTCTTCTGGAGGCTGTTGGCGGCCTCCTGCCAGGTACGGCCGTTGGCACCCTGCTGGCAGTACGGCAGGAGCCGGCGCCAGGTGTCGAAGACCTCCCTGACCCGCTTGTCGGTCCAGGCGACTTCGCCCGCCATCAGGCTCTTGTGGAATTCGTAGCCGTTGGTCCGCATGTCGATGTAGTCGAAGGTGCCCATGGCGGGCCAGCCGTCCTTGTCGCAGAAGGCGATCGGGTCCAGCTTGTCCTTCTTCATCTGCCTGGCGAGCGCCACGTACTCGTCGAGCGTCTTCGGCGCCTGATAGCCGCGGTCGGCGAAGAGACTCTTACGGTGGAAGACGGCCCACGGATAGTAGTAGTACGGCGTGAGGTACTGCTTGCCGTCCGCTCCGGTGGACTGGGCTTTCAGCGCGGCCGAGAAGCCTTTGTAGTCCTGCCAGTTGTCGCTGACGTCGTGCAGCAGTCCTTTCTCGGCGAAGAATTGCATCCGGTTGCCGGCGAACCACATGAAGACATCGTCCGGCTTGCCCTGGAGATACCGGCTGATGTTCTCCTGAAAGGTGTTGTGGTCGACGGTGTTGACCTTCACCTTCCGACCGCCCGACTGCGCCTCGTACGCGGCGAAGGCGTCGGCGAACGCCTTCTTCGGGACCGGGTCGGAGGAATTCGACCCCAAGGTGATGGTCCTTCCGTCACCACCGGGGCCGCTCCCGCAGGCGGTGAGCAGCGCGGGCAGCGTCACGGCTCCGGCGCCAACAGCCGCACCACGCAGCAGACTTCGCCGGGACATCCGATGTCCTGCGACACTGCCCGGCACACCTGACCTGTCGTCATCAGACTGCGTCATGCCCAGCTCCTCCGGAGATGCAACCCAACACAACCGAACGTGCGATTGGATCTCACCTCCAAGTGATGGTGTCGTCAAGGGTTTTGACGAGATGCCGGGCAACCGCTGCCGACCCTCTTCCAACAGACTCCAACACGCCCTAACGTAATCGCACGCCTTGGCGTGCACATGCCGTCATCCGATCACGCACGAGTGTGGAGGAACGTAACGATGCGTCATCTTCCAACCCGTACAACCCGAACCAGCCATCGTGGAGTCATCGGAGCGCTGATGGCCGGGCTGCTGTGCGCCGCGGTCGCGACCGTTCCCGCCGCCGCGGACTCGCCCGCTCCCGCTCACGCCGTGACTCCACAGTCCGGAAACGGCCTTGCGCTCACCCCGCCGATGGGGTTCAACAATTGGAACTCGACGCACTGCCGGGCCGAGTTCGACGAGTCGATGGTCAAGGGCATCGCCGACATCTTTGTCGAGAAGGGCCTCAAGGACGCGGGCTATCAGTACGTCAATCTCGACGACTGCTGGGCGAAGCCGCAACGCAATGCGGACGGCAAACTGGAGGCCGATCCGCAGCGCTTCCCGAACGGGATCAAGGCCGTCGCGGACTATGTCCACTCCAAGGGCCTCAAAATCGGCATCTACACCAGCGCCGGCACCAAGACCTGTGACAGCGTGGGACTCCCGGGCGCACTGGGCCACGAGTACAGCGATGCACAGCAGTTCGCGGACTGGGGCATCGACTACCTGAAGTACGACAACTGCAACAACCAGGGCGTCGACGCGAAGAAGCGCTATACGACGATGCGGGATGCACTGGCGGCGACCGGCCGCCCCATCGTCTACAGCATCTGCGAATGGGGCGAGAACAAGCCCTGGGAATGGGCCGGTGAGCTCGGCAACCTCTGGCGCACGACCGGCGACATCAACGACAGCTGGGGCAGCATGCTGTCGATCATGAAGCAGAACCTGCCTCTCGCCGCCGCTGCCGGGCCCGGACACTGGAACGACCCCGACATGCTGGAGGTCGGCAACGGCGGCATGACGGACACCGAGTACCGCACGCACTTCTCCATGTGGTCCATGATGGCGGCGCCGCTGCTCATCGGCTCCGATCTGCGCAGGGCGAGCGCGGAGACCTTCGAGATCCTCTCCAACCACGAGGTCATCGCCGTCGACCAGGACCCGCTCGGCAAGCAGGGCACCGTGCTCTCCTCCGCGGGCGGGCGCTGGGTGGTCACCAAGGAGATGCGGGACGGCAGCCGCGCCGTCGCCCTCTTCAACGAGACCGGCAGCGCACAGCGCATCGCGACGACGGCAGCCGAGGTGGGACTGCCGAAGGCCGACGGGTACACGATGCGCGACCTGTGGGACCACAGCACGTACAACACGGCGGGCACCGTGGCGGCGACCGTCCCGGCGCACGGCACGGTGCTGCTTCGGGTCGCCGCCGACGGCAAGTGGGCCGCACATCCGCCCGCGGTGGAACTCGGCCTGGAATCCAGCCCGTTGATCGAGGCCGGACGTACCGTCACGCTGACCACGACGGTCACCGGTCTGGGCCGCACCCCCGCCAAGAAGGTTTCGGCCCTGCTCACCGGTCCCTCGGGCTGGCGGGTGAAGGCGGTGTCGCCGACCGGTTCACCGGCCCTGCCGACCGGCCGCTCGCTGACCACCCGCTGGCAGGTGACGGCTCCCGCGGGCACCCCCACCGGTGCGTACGATCTGACACTCGACGCCCAGTACCGCTCACCGACCGGGACACGGGTGCGGTCCACGGTCCCGGTCCGGGCCCATGTGGTGGTCGCGCCACCGGCGGGCGGCGGCTACCTGAGCGAACTGCCGCAGCTCTCCGCGGCCAACGGCTGGGGCCCGGTCGAGAGGGACACCAGCAATGGAGAGAGCGGTGCGGGCGACGGGAATCCGCTGACGATCGGCGGCACGGTCTTCACCAAGGGCCTCGGCGTGCACGCCGACAGCGCCGTCGAGTTCTACACCGGCGGGGCGTGCAACACCGTGACGGCGCAGGTGGGGGTCGACGACGAGAAGGGCGCCAAGGGGACGGTCGCCTTCGAGGTCTGGGCCGATGGTACGAAGGCCGCGTCGACCGGCGTACTGACCAACGCGATGCCCGCCCAACCGGTCACCGCGGATGTGAGCGGTGCGCAGGTGGTACGACTGGTGGTCACCGACGGCCGGGACGGCGTCGATTCCGACCACGCGGACTGGGCGGACCTGCGGATCACCTGCTGACAGGGACCGCGGTGGCGGCGACGCCAGGCGTTCGGCCGCCAGGCGGGTTTCGGGGCATCGCCCCCCGGAACCCGCCCGGCGCTCTCCGTGCCCCGCACTCGACGGCATCGTCCGGTCCGCCCGGCCCCGGTCAGCCCTGGACGGCCGCCACACCGCCCGGACCCACCCGCGCCGCCGCGGCGGCGGCGCCCACCAGGCCCGCGTCGGTGCCCATCACCGCCGGGGCCACCTCGATCCGCCGGATGAAGGAGAGCGTGGCGTACCGGCGCAGGGCCCGGCGCAAGGGTTCGAAGAGGATGTCGCCCGCACCTGCCACTCCCCCGCCGATCACCGCGATGTCGATCTCGACGAGCGCGGCGGTGGCGGCGATCCCGGCGGCCAGCGCCTGAGCGGCGCGCTCGAACGAGGCGAGGGCGATCGGGTCCCCCGCGCGCGCGGCGGCTGCCACGGCAGCCGCCGAGGCATCGCCGTCCGGTCCGGGCCGCCAGCCGGCCTCCAGCGCCCGGCGGGCGATGTTCGGACCGCTGGCGATGCGCTCGACACAGCCGCGCGAACCGCACGGACACGGGTCGCCGTCCAGATCCACGCTCACATGACCGATGTGCCCGGCGTTGCCCGTGGGGCCGGGGTGGAGCTTGCCGCCGAGGACCAGCCCGCCGCCGACACCGGTCGACACGACCATGCAGAGCGCGTTGTCGTAGCCGCGGGCGGCGCCCAGCCAGTGCTCGGCGGCCGTCATCGCGACCCCGTCGCCGACCAGTTCGACGGGCAGTCCGCCGACCGCCTTGCCGACCCGTTCCACCAGTGGGAAGTCGCGCCAGCCGGGGACGTTGACCGGGCTGACCGTGCCGGCCGAGGCGTCGACCGGGCCCGCGCTGCCGATACCGACCGCCGCCGCCCGCTCCCACAGCGGCGAGCCGGACAGCTCGGCGAGGACCTCCGTCACGGCGCCCATCACCGTCTCGGCGCTCTCGCGGGCGGGCGTCGGCCGCTGCGCCCGTACGAGAAGGGCGCCGCCGCCGTCCACCAACGCGGCGGCGATCTTGGTACCGCCGATGTCCAGCGCGGCGACGAGGTCGGTATGCATCGGTGTGGCTCCGTGAGTAGGGGGCGGGGACCTGCGGCTTCAGGAAACAGTCTGCCCAGTCTCCATTCAGCTGACAACGTTGTCCAGGGCCTATGCTCGACGGCACAGCCTCCGGCCGGCTCCGCGGCACCGCCCGCGGACCCGCCGGACCGCCCGCACCCGAGGACAGGACAGCGCACCGTGGCCGAGACCGCCCGTCACTCCGAGACCCGTTACGGCAACCGGCCGACCATGAAGGATGTGGCGGCCCGCGCCGGAGTGGGCCTCAAGACGGTCTCCCGCGTGGTCAACAGTGAGCCGGGGGTCACGCCCGACACCGAGCGCCGGGTCCAGGAGGCCATCGAGGCGCTCGGCTTCCGGCGCAACGACAGCGCGCGCGTCCTGCGCAAGGGCCGCACCGCCTCGATCGGACTGGTCCTGGAGGACCTCGCCGACCCGTTCTACGGACCGCTGAGCCGTGCGGTGGAGGAGGTCGCGCGGGCACACGGCGCCCTGCTCATCAACGGGTCGAGCGCCGAGGACCCGGAGCGCGAGCAGGAGCTCGTGCTCGCGCTGTGTGCGCGCCGGGTGGACGGGCTCATCGTGATTCCGGCCGGTGACGACCACCGCTATCTGGAACCGGAGATCAAGGCGGGCGTCGCCACCGTCTTCGTGGACCGGCCGGCGGGCCGCATCGACGCCGACATGGTCCTCTCCGACAGCTTCGGCGGCGCCCGCGAAGGCGTCGCCCACCTGATCGCGCACGGCCACCGCCGGATCGGCTTCATCGGCGACCAGCCGCGCATCCACACCGCCACCGAGCGGCTGCGCGGGTACCACGCGGCGATGGCGGACGCGGGGACGGAGGTCGCGGACTCCTGGGTGTCCCTCGGTTCGACCGAACCCGACCGGGTGCGGGCCGCCACCGAGCGGATGCTCGCCGGCCCCGAGCCCGTCACCGCGATCTTCACGGGCAACAACCGGGTGACGGTGACGGTGGTGCGTGTCCTCGCCGAGCAGGAACGCCGCATCGCCCTGGTCGGCTTCGACGACATCGAACTGGCCGACCTGCTCGGCATCACCGTCATCTCCCAGGACGCCGCCGCCGTCGGCCGCACCGCCGCCGAGCACCTCTTCCGCCGCCTGGACGGCGCCGACCACGCCCCGGCCCGGGTGGAGCTCCCCACGACGCTCATCCCGCGCGGCTCGGGCGAGTTGCCGCCCGCCTGAGAGCCTGTCGGGTGACCTCTGATCGGGCGGCTCGCACGTCGTCGTCGGCTACGGCGCGGTCACCGTGAGATCGGCCCGTCGCGGCGACGCGAACCCGTCCAGCTCCGCGCGCGTCAGCCCGGTCAGGCGGACGACCTCGTCGGTGTCCAGGGCGCCGCAGTCGATGCCGCGCAGGAGGTAGCCGCTGAGCGCCTTGGCGGTGGCGGGTTCGTCCATGACGTCGCCACCGGCCTTGGCCACGTACGCGGCGAGCCGTGCGGCGGCCTGTTCCAGGCCCTCGCGGTAGAAGGTGTACACGGCCGCGTACCGGGTCGGGAGATGGCCCGGGTGCATGTCCCAGCCCTGGTAGTAGGCGCGGGCCAGGGCACGGCGGGTGAGGCCGTAGTGGAGCCGCCAGGCCTCGTGCACCTGAGGCGTGGGACCGACCGGGAGGACGTTCGTGGAGCCGTCCGAGACCCGTACGCCGGTGCCCGCGGCGGCGACCTGCATGACGGCCTTGGCGTGGTCGGCGGCCGGGTGGTCGCCGGCCTGGTAGGCGGCGCTGACACCGACGCAGGCGCTGTAGTCGAAGGTGCCGTAGTGCAGTCCGGTGGCACGGCCCCGCGCCGCGTCGATCATCCGGGCGACGGCGGCGGTGCCGTCGGCGGCGAGGATGGACTGGCTGGTCTCGATCTGGATCTCGAAGCCGAGCCGCCCGGCGGGCAGCCCGTGGGCCTGCTCGAACGCTTCGAGCAGCCGGACGAAGGCGGTGACCTGCTCGGGGTACGTCACCTTGGGGAGCGTGAGGACCAGTCCGTCGGGCAGGCCGCCGGCCTGCATCAGACCGGTGAGGAAGATGTCCGTGGTGCGGATGCCGCGGTCGCGTACGGCGGCCTCCATGCACTTCATCCGGATGCCCATGTACGGGGCCGCCGTGCCGTTCCCGTACGCCTCCGAGACCAGCCGGGCGGCGCGGGCGGCAGCCTCGTCCTCCTCGGCGTCGGGGCGGGGGCCGTAGCCGTCCTCGAAGTCGATACGGAGGTCCTCGACCGGCTCGCGCTCCAGCTTGGCGCGCACCCGGTCGTGGACGGGCGCGGCGAGTTCGTCCGGGATGCCGAGGACGGCGGCGAACGAGGCCGCGTCGGGGGCGTGCTCGTCGAGGGCCTCGATGGCCCGGTCGCCCCAGGAGCGGATGGTGTCCGCGGTGAACGTGTCGCCGGGGACGTAGACCGTGTGGACCGGCTGGCGCGTACCCGGGTCTCCCGGATAGCGGCGCGCGAGCTCGGCGTCGACCGCGGTGAGGGAAGCGCTGATCTCCTCGCTGACCGCACCGGCGAGGCTCGTTGCCACCTTCTCCTGCTGACCCATCTCCACACCCTCCACAGTCACGTCGTTTCCGCTTCCCGGAATCAACAATCCGTATAGTGAAGTTATAAGGCCGTCGGACCTGCGTCAATGGTGGTCGGAAAGGGTGCGGGGCCGTGTGGTGCGTGTGCACCGCACGGCCCCGGACCGTCGGACTGGTCTTGCGGTTCCGCCGAGGGTCAGCCCTTGCGGCTGTTGACCTCGTCGGTGAGCTGGGGGACGACCTGGAAGAGGTCGCCGACGACGCCGTAGTCGACGAGGTCGAAGATCG
>NZ_JBHVWT010000026.1:86855-88192 GCF_042882135.1 Streptomyces sp. NPDC058240 | reverse complement strand
GCTGGTCATCACGGTGAACTCCACGGCGGCGCTGGTCACCCGGCTCGCCACACCCACCGCGCTGGACTGGGCGGCGATCGCCCCGTTCACGGCGACGGCGGTGCTCGGCGCCTGGGACGGGCAGCGGCTCGCCGCGAAGGTGTCCACGGCCGCCCTGCAACGGATCTTCGGCGCGGTACTGCTGGCCGTGGCCGTGTTCATGCTCGTCGACGCCGTGACATGAACCATGGCACCCCTCCTCGGCCGGCCCGGCCGGTCCGGCAGGATCAGGCCAGCGAGAGAAAGAGCTTCTCCAGCCGTGCCCGCATCTGGTCGCGGTCCGCGGGCTCCTGGCCGCCGTCGGCCATGCAGTGCTGCAGACCCGTCGCGATGATCGCGAAACCGGCCCGGTCCAGCGCCCGGGACACGGCCGCCATCTGCGTGATCACGTCCTCGCAGTCCCGGCCCTCCTCGATCATCCTGATGATCCCGGCGAGCTGGCCCTGTGCGCGGCGAAGGCGGTTGAGGACCGATTTCAGTTCGTCGGCCGCCATGTCGAGTTCCACAACATCCTCCTCCTGATACCCCAAGGGGTATTCTAGCCTGACCGGGGAAGGGGGGACCGCTTCCCTCCCGAGCCCCGGTGAACGAAAGGAAACACTGCTCGTGACCAGCCCCGTCTCCCTCTCCCCCGCCCAGGCCGCGGCCCGCCTCGCGGAGTTCACCGTGATCGATGTGCGGGCTCCCGGCGAGTACGCCTCCGGGCATGTTCCCGGTGCGCTGAACATCCCGCTGGACCGCCTTTCCGAGGCCGTGCCCGCGCTGAAGTCCGCCGCGGCCCGCGGCTCGCTGCTGATGGTGTGCGCCTCCGGCGTCCGCTCCACCCGGGCCTGCGACATTCTCGCCGCCGCCGACATCGACGCCGTGACGCTCTCCGGCGGCACCTCCGCCTGGGAGGGCGAGGGCCGCGATCTCGACCATCCCGCCGGAGCCCGCGCGACCTGGCCGATGGAGCGTCAGGTCCGGCTCGCCGCCGGTTCGCTCGTGGTGGCCGGCCTGCTCGCCGGGGTGCGCTTCCCCGCGGCGCGCTGGATCTCCGCCGGTGTCGGCTCCGGTCTCGTGTTCTCCGCCGCGACCAACACCTGCGGCATGGCGGCGGCCCTGTCGAAGCTTCCGTACAACCGGGCCCCGCGCTCGGCCACGAGCCTGGACGCCACGCTGCACGCCCTCCAGAGCTGACACCCGTGGTTCCGTGAGCGGGAGGAGCCGGTCACGCGCGGCGGTGTCAGGTCCTCCCGCTCGCAGAGAACCAAAGGGAAGAGGAAAGGCCGAAACCATCCCCTAACAGGGGGAAAACA
>NZ_JBHVWT010000026.1:0-86845 GCF_042882135.1 Streptomyces sp. NPDC058240 | reverse complement strand
AGAACCACCCCCATTGCTTCCGCAAGGGGAGGGATCGGGTCACTCTTTGCGTGGCCGGCTCCTCCCGCTCACGGAGACCAGAAGGACGGAGAACGGTCAGACGTCGTCCCGGACCAGGGCGAGCAACCGGTCCAGTACCCGCGGTCCGCCCGCACGCAGCCCGTCGTGCTCGTACTCATTGGTCACCCAGGTGCGCAGGCCCCGGATCGATGCCGCCGTGCGCAGCGCGTGTTCCGTGTCGACGTACATGTCGTCGTGGTAGACGGCCGCCGCGACCGGCACCTGATTGGCCGCCAGGCGCTCGGGGTCGTACAGCGGCGGCCAGTCGGTACGGGCGGCCAGCAGTTCGGCGGTCTCGCGCAGCGGGCGCAGCGCCGGGTCCACCTCGAAGTGCCAGGGGTGGATGCTCTCACCGGTGAAGAGCACCGGACCGTCGCCCGCGAGCGCCTCGGCGGCGTCGAACTGCGGGAATTCGGCACGGACCCGCTCGGCCGCCCAGCCGGTGGGCTGCTCGCCCTGGCCGTAGATCGCCTCGTGCATCAGCGCGTACAAGGGATGCCCGGCGAACGAGGTGGCGGCCCGCATGGCCTCCTGGAAGGTGTCGGAGAGCTCGGTGCCGAGCGGCGTACGGACGAAGGCGTTCTCCAGCAGATAGTGCAGCTGGTGGCTGCCGTTGCCGCCGCCCAGCATGATGCCGAGGGACTGGAACCCCTCGGGCGTCAGACGGTGTCCGGCGCTTTCCGGGCGGTGCTCCGCCAGGTGGGCGGTGATCTCCCGGGCACGTTCGGCGTCCTGCGGGTAGCGGGCGTAGTGGGCGGCGACCTTGCGCTCGATCCGGGGGTAGGCGGCCCGGTACACGTCGTCGGCGTGCGCGTCGAGGGAGGGCAGCCCACCGGTGATGAGGACGGCCTTGAGCCCTTCGGGAGCGGCCGACAGGTAGCGGACGGCACAGAAGCCGCCGAAGGACTGGCCGAGGACCGTCCACGGTTCGCCGCCGGTCAGCTGCGGGCGGATCAGCTCGCAGTCGCGCACGATGTTGTCCGACCGGAAGTGGGCGAGGTAGTCGGCCTGCTCGCGCGGGCCGCCGCGCAGCGGCAGGGTCTGCCGGTTGGCCGGGGTGGAGAGGCCGGTGCCGCGCTGGTCGAGCAGCAGCACCCGGAATTCCCGCACGGCCCGTCCCAGCCAGGCCTCCGCGCCGACGAAACGCCGGGCGCCGAAGCCGGGGCCGCCCTCCAGGTAGACCAGCCACGGCAGCTCCTCGCCGGTCCTGCCGCTCGCCACGGCCTCCCTGCCGAAGACTTCGATCTGCTCGCCACCCGGATCGCCGTGGTCGAGCGGGACCGTGAAATAGCGGTCGGTGAAGACGATGCCGGGATGCCGGTAGCTGTTCACAAGGTGCTCCTGAATCAGATGTCACGGACAGTTCAGCACACCGCCGTGACACGGACAGTCGCGGCCCGTGTGCGGAACACCCGGGAGCCTCCTACCGTGCAGGCATGATCCGGTTCGAGCAGGTCGGCAAGGTGTATCCGGACGGCACCAGCGCGGTCGACGATCTCTCCTTCGAGGTCGCCGAGGGAGAGCTGGTCACCCTCGTCGGACCGTCCGGCTGCGGCAAGACCACCACGATGATGATGGTGAACCGGCTGATCGAGCCCTCGTCGGGACGGATCCTCGTCGACGGCGAGGACATCGCCGGCGTCGACCCGGTGAAACTGCGCCGCCGGATCGGCTACGTCATCCAGCAGGTCGGCCTCTTCCCGCACCGCACAGTGCTCGACAACACCGCGACCGTCCCCGCGCTGGTCGGCTGGAAACGGGCGAGGGCCCGGGAGCGTGCGGCCGAGTTGCTGGATCTGGTGGGCCTCGACCCGAAGACGTACGGCTCCCGGTACCCCGCGCAGCTCTCCGGCGGACAGCGCCAACGGGTGGGTGTGGCGCGGGCGTTGGCGGCGGATCCGCCGGTACTGCTGATGGACGAGCCGTTCGGCGCGGTCGACCCGGTGGTGCGCGAGCGGCTGCAGAACGAATTCCTGAGCCTGCAGGCGACGGTCCGCAAGACGGTCCTGATGGTCACCCATGACATCGAGGAGGCGGTCCGGATGGGCGACCGGATCGCGGTGTACGGGGCGGGGCGCATCGAGCAGTTCGACACCCCGGGCGCCGTGCTCGGGGCTCCCGCGACTCCGTACGTGGCGCAGTTCGTCGGCGCCGACCGGGGCCTGAAGCGGCTCTCGGTCACCACGATCGAGCCGGAGGACCTGGAGGAGCCGCCGGTCGCCCGCCTGGACGAACCGGCCTGCGCGGCGGCGGCGCGGCTGGGCGGCACGGGTGCCCGCTGGGCGGTGGTGCTGAACGGCGACGGCGATCTGCACGGCTGGGTGGCTGCGGACGCGTTGCGGATCGCCGGTGACCACGGCACGGTCGGCGAACTGGCCCGCAGGATGGATGCCTGGGTGCCGGTCGGGGCCCCGCTGAAGCAGGCGTTCAGCGAGATGCTCCAGCACGACGCGGGGTGGGTCGCGGTACTGGACGGGTCCCGGTTCCTCGGCGTGCTGACGCCGGCCAAGCTCCACGAAGCGCTGCGCCGCTCGGTCGACGCGGACGCACGGGGCGTGGGCCGGGACGAGGTGTGCTTCGACTCGGTCGCGGACGCGTAGGGAGGGACGGGGCGCGTGCGCCCCGTCCCTCCCCCGAGGGGCCCTGGGAGTTGTCGTCGCATGTCACGCCCGCATCAGGAGTGAGCCGAGGGTGACTGCTGCTTCGTACTCGGTGATCAGGAGGTTGTTGCCGCCGCTCCCCTGATGCAGGGGAAGATGATCTCTCCGAGGCGGCGGTCCACCCCCGGCTCGTTCGCCGGAATCGTCTGCGGCTCATTCATGGGTGAACTCCGTCCCGGGAGTGGGTGAACGTGTCAGAGGCAGGTGGCGGCGGTCACGCAGAAGCCGCCGAGGGCGACGGCCCAGACGTACGGCAGGGTGCGGAGCATCACCTGCTGCGGGGTGACACCCGCGTACTGAGCGCTCCACACGGTCTGGGTGCTCGTGGGGTCGGCGACGCCGAACACCTGGTTGTACGAGGTGGCCAGGCCCAGGACCGCGGTGGCGGGGTAGATGCCGGCGGCGATCAGGACACCGGCGATGCCCGCTCCGAGACCGAAGACGTTGAGCGGGCCCCGGTAGAGGCAGAGCGGTACGAGGACGGTGAAGACGAGGACGAACAGCACCGCGTTCTGCGGGCTGACCGCCTTGACGAGAGGTTCGAGCGCCTCGATCGCTCCGGGCAGCTTCACGGCCGCGAGCAGGATGCCGATGGCGATGAACAGGGTGATCGGCGCGGCGGCCACCTCGAAGCCGCCGTACAGGGTGCGCAGCAGCCGCTTGTTCATCTCGCGCGGCCGGGTGGTGGTGACCAGGCAGTACAGAACGCCCGCGAGCAGCGAGGGAATGATGGCCATGTCGAGGCCGAGGGCCAGGACCAGGGGCACGACCGGTGTGAGCAGCGCGTACCAGGGGGCGTCGCCGAGCCGGGCACGCCTGCTGGAACGCGGCTTCGGCGCAAGGGACTTGGCGGACCAGGCGTGTTCGACGCCGCGGCGGCGGGACTCGACGAGGACGAAGAGGACCGCGGCGGCCAGCGCGAACGGGAACAGCTTGATCATGAATCCGCGCACGGTGGGGATGGGCAGTTCGAGCGCGGTGGAGAAGAACTGCCAGACCGGGAGCTCGAACGGCATTCCCGCCGCGATGCCCATGAGGATCGTGCCGGCCGCGGTGACCTTGGGGATGCCGACGGCGATCATCGCGGGGATGCCGATGATTCCGGCGAGCATCGCGGCGGGCGCGGAGCCCGTCACCGTACCGACGAGCGTGGAGACGGCGAGGACACCGAGGGCCACCACGACCGGACGGTCGCCGCCGAATTCGACGATCTTGCGGACGAGGGTGCCCGCGATGCCGGTCTCGTCCAGGAGCTTGCCGAGCCAGGAGCCGAGCAGGATGGCGATCACGGTGGCGGCGAGGGCGGGTGCGCCCTCCTGGAGGACCGTGTCCAGGACGCTGTTCTTGCCGGTGAGCGGGGCGCCCGCGACGAGGGCGATGACGACGGCCAGGACGACGAGCGCGAAGGCCGTGGGGAGTTTCCGGGTGAGCATCGCGGCGACACCGGCCGCCATGACGAGGAGGATGACGACGCCCATGGCGTTACTTCTCTCTTCCGTGCGGTGCGGTGGTGGGGTGCGCGTCGGCGGTGGCCAGCGCGGCGGTGAGCAGCAGCGGGCTGCGGCCGAGTCCGCAGGCGGTGCGGGCATAGGAATGGGCGGCGATCTCCTCGGCCCCGGCGACATGGCCGTACAGGCGTCGGCGTCCGGCGCGCAGCACGACATGCCCGAGGGCGCGTTTCAGTTCCGCCTTCGCCGGGCCGTGGTGGAGCAGTTCGTGGACGGCCTCGTGTGCGAGGGCCGCGGCGCGCACCGAGCCCGTCGGGTACCAGTGGCGCCAGCCGCGCTCGTCGACCAGGGCCTCCGCGCGGGCGAGGGTGTCGGTGTACAGCTCGACGGTCGCGGGGCGCGAGGTGTAGCGGGCGAGGAGGCCGTGTTCCAGCCCGCCGTCGCGTTCGACGACGCGGGCGCGGGACGGGGCGGGGGTGAGCCGGGCCCCGAACTCCGTCGCCACGGTGGCCCAGTGGCGCAGCAGATCGCGGTCGCGTCCTTCGTGCGTGGGGGTGGCCGCCAGGAGCCGTACGCCGAACTCGACGTCGTCCGTGGCGGCGAGGTCGGCGGTCCGGCTCATGTCCGTACCTCCACGACCGCGATCACGGACTCGTCCGCGGCGCGGGTGCCGAGTTCGCTGCGGGCCAGGGCGAGCAGCGGCTGCGGGTCCAGGACGCCGGAGAGGTCGGCGATGCGGGAGCCGATGAGCAGCCGCAGGGAGGGGGCCCGGACTCCGCCGTCGCCGTACGAGGTGGCCTCGCCGACGAGCCGGGCGAGCGTCTCGGGGGCGCGGGCGACGGTGGTGGTCTCCACCAGGGCGTCGGGGGCGTGCAGCCGGACGACACCATCGGCGTCGACGACCCGCACCGGGTGCCGGGTGGTGCGGAAGCGGCGCCGGATCTCGGTGCCGTAGACGGTGTGGGCGGGAGTGCCGGCCAGGACGCTCACGTCCGAGGGGTCGGCCTTGAGGCTGGCCGCCGCGGCCCGCAGCCGTTCGTCCCCGTCGGCGCGGTGGGCGCGGTCCTGGGTGCGGAGTTCGGTGGCGCCGGTGGCCACCGCCCGTACCGTGCTGGTCTGCGGGTCCACGGTCACTTCGACCTCCACGCCGTCGGCGGCGGCACCCTGGGCCACGACGGCCGCCTCGGCCTCCGCGCGGACGGCGAGGATCTGTTCCTGGCCGGCGCCCGGGATGATCCGCTCGATCTGTTCACGGACCAGGGCGAGGGCGACTCCGATGGGGCTGATGACCTCGCTGTGCCGGGCGATCCGGCCCTCCTGGCCGGTGACGGACGCCAGGTGCGGGGTCACGGACGCGGCGCCTCCGCCGCCCCCGACCAGCACCGCGGTGTCCTTCTCCAGCCGGTAGTCGCGGATCATGGCGTCGGTCACGGCCCTGACCTGTTCGATGCCCGCGTCGAGGAGCCGGGCGGCGGCCGTCGCGACATCGGTGGACAGCGCGGCGGCCAGCGGGGCCAGCGCGGCCTGTGCCACGTCCTGGTCGCAGCGGGCGAAGTCGCCCTCGGGCACCCGGCCCAGCGCGTTGGCCGCGCAGGTCATCGTGATCGCGTACCGCCCGCCGGCCGCGTCGATCACGGCGTAGTCGTCGGGGTCGCCCTCCATCGGCCGGACGGTGGCGACGCGCGCGCCGCGCAGTTCGTCGAGCGTGGCGAAGCAGGCGTACGGCAGTCCGGCGATGTGCGCGCTGCGGGGCCCGACGCCGACGACCCTGCCGCCGCCGATCCGGACCATGGACCCGCCACCGACGCCGACGGTCCGCACATCGAGCGCGGAGAGGTACGACGCCTTGCCGAGGATGGTGGCGTGCCGGACGGCGACCTTGCCGCGGCGCACGACGCTGATGTCGGTGGAGGTGCCCCCGGTCTCCAGGAACAGGCCCTCGCTGATCCGTTCCTGCATCAGCGCGCCCGCCACTCCCGCGGCGGGGCCGGAGAGCACGGTCAGCAGCGGGCGTCTGCGCATCTCGTCGAGCGACATCACACCGCCGTCGCACCGCATCACCATCAGCGGCGCGTTCACCCCGGCCTTGGTGATGGAGGCGTCGACGAGGTCCGCGGTGGCCAGCATCCGGGGCAGGATCGCGGCGTTGACCACGGCGGTGCGGGTCCGCTTGGCAAGTCCGTACAGCGAGGTGATCTCGTGTGCGGCCGTCATCGGCAGGCCGCGCGGGCGGGCCGCTTCGAGGACCGCCCGCTCGCCCTCCGGCCGGTCGACGCCGAACGGCTCGCTGGCGACGAGCACTCGGGCGCCGTCCCGGGTGACGGCGTCGACGGCGCCGCGCACCTCGTCGGCGTTCTCGGGGTCGGCCACATGGGCGTAGGAGAGCGGCAGCCGCTTGCCCGGGGCGAGTTCGAGCCTGCCGAGCGAGGAGAGCCGGCGAGTGAGCGCGGCGCCGGGTCCCGTTCCGATGCCGATCAGCCCGACGGTGGCGACATCGCCCTCCAGCAGGGCGTTGGTAGCCTGTGTCGTGCCGTGGGCCAGGAACGCCACATCCTCGGCGGCGCGGCCGGTCTGTTCCAGCAGCCGGTCGAGTGCCTCGACGATGCCGTGGGCGACCCCGTCCTCGTGGTGGTGGCTGGTGGGAACCTTTACCTGCCCCAGCAGTTCGAGGGTCGTGGCGTCGACGGCCACGGCGTCGGTGAAGGTTCCGCCCACGTCGATACCGACGCGGATGCGGTGGGTGGTCATGGCTGGGCACCTCCTTGTGCGGGTGGGTTGATGCGCGGGCGGGCCGGGTGGGACAGGTGGAGCTGTCCCACCCGGCGTTTCACGGATTCGGGACGGGCCGTCAGTAGCCGCGTACGTCGGGCCAGTGGCGCTGGACCCCGTCGCGGTCGAGCAGCCGCGCGAACGCCTCGTACCGCTTGTCCTCGGACTGGACCTGTTGCGGTTCGACGCCCTCGGCGAGGCAGTGGGCGGCCAGGGCGCCGGCGACCTCGCCGATGTTCCACTCCACCGGGTGGAGCCGGTAGCAGCCGTTGGTGATGTGGGTGGTGCCGATGTTCTTGCCCGCGGGCAGCAGGTTGCGGACGCGGCGTGGCACGAGGGCGCCGAGCGGGATCTCGAACGGGACCGAGCCGATGTCGATGTAGTTGTCGCCTCCGGTGGAGGGGTGCAGATCGATGCGGTAGCTGCCGACGCCGACCGCGTCCCGGTGGCGTGTTCCGCCGTGCGGGCCGACGAGGTCGATCGCCACGTCCTGCTCGGTGACGGTGGTGACGGCCTTGATCCGGCGGGACTCGCGTACGTACGGGGCCTTGGCGAGGCCGTCGTCGGTGCCGGTGATGTCGGGGCGGATCCGCAGTCCGGGGAAGCCGGTGCCACCGTCCTGGCGCGGGGCCTCGGTCTGCAGCCAGTACAGCACCGACAGCGACAACTGCCGCGCCTCGGCGACCGCTTGTGCGGAGACCTCGTCCCCGGCGCCGACCAGCGGCTTGAGCCAGTAGTCGTTGAGCGGCCAGTTGACGAGCGTGATGTCGGAGTCGAAGGCACCGGGGCGGTGCATTCCCCGGGCGAGGATGCGGCGGAAGCCCCACAGTTCCTTGTCGCCCGCGTCCGCGCTCTGGTCGGCGCTGACGGCGAGCGGGTCGACGTCCGGGTTGGGGACGAAGGTGCGCGGTACGGATTCCAGGGAGCGCGGGTCGGGCGCCTGGAATCCGAGGAGCGGGCCGGGCCAGAAGTCGGGGCGGTAGGAGCGCCAGAAGTCGTAGTCGGCGGGGCGGTCGACGATGTGGTTCTCGCCCTCGTGGTGGGAGAGCGCGAAACACACGGTGATGCCCTGCTGGTTGAGCGGCTGGGCCTGTTCGGGGGCGTGCGGTTCGTCGAACTCGCTCCGCGCCTCGGCGCCGATGGCGTGCTCGACACCGCCGAGTTCGAGGAGTTCACCGGTCTCGGTGGCGTCGACGACGTAGTGGGCGGTGACGGTGGTGCGGTCGCCGGTCCGGAGGTCCTCCAGCGTGACGGCCCGGATGACATCGTTGTCCGCGTCGGCGGCCACGGCCCGGTGCTCGGTGAGCAGGGTGAGGCGGCCGGCCGCCCGGTGCGGTGCGAGCATCGCCTCCAGCACGGTGAGCGCGACGCGCGGTTCATTGCAGAGCTTGCTGACGCGTCCGGCGCCCGGGTTGAGGTCGGTGAGGGCGAGGGCCTCGGAACGCATCGGGTACCACTGGCGGTAGTACGCCCGGATGCCTTCGCGCAGCCGGCGGTACGAGGCGGTGGTGCCGAACTGCTCCACCCACGGGTGCTCGTCCGGGGGGACGGCCTGGGAGGTGAGCTGGCCGCCGATCCAGTCGGTCTCCTCGGTGAGGACGACGGTGCGTCCGGCACGGCAGGCGGCGAGCGCGGCGGCGACGCCGCCGAGTCCGGCGCCCACGACGAGGATGTCCGGTTCGGGTATCACTGGTCTCCTTGAGCTGTACGTACGGGTGGTGCGGTCGGTCGGTGGTCCTCGGTGTCGGGCGGCGGGCCCGAGGTGGCGCCGGGCCGGAAGGTGCAGGCGACCAGGGGTTCGGTGGCCTCCTCCCCCGCGACCAGCGCGGCGAGCATGCGGACGGCGGCGGCGCCGAGCCGGGTACGGGGGATGTCGAAACCGGTCGGTTCGGGCCCGTCCGCGAGGTTGGCGGGCGGGCTGCCGAGCAGCGCCAGGGAGGCGTCGCGCGGGCAGTCGATCCCGGCTTCGGCGACGGCGTGGCGCAGGGCGCGCCAGGCGGCCCCGGTGTCGGTCTCCTCGACGACGAACGCGGTGACGCCGTCGGCGAGCCAGCTCCGCAGCCGCTCGGGGGTGAGGTCTCGTTCCGGGTCCGCGGAACGGAAGACGGCCCCGGGGCCGACGGCCTCCAGCCCTTCGAGGAAGCCCTGCTCACGGTCGGTGGAGGCGGGCGCCTCGTCGTCCTCGCGGATGAGCACCATCCTGCGGTGCCCGAGGGCGGCGAGGTGGTCGACGACCTCCCGGGCGGCGCTCACGTAGTCGGCGCCGACCCAGTGCAGGCCCTCCGGCTCGTCCCGGCGGCCGAGGTGGACCACCGGGAAGCCGTCGGCGACCAGCCGGCCCAGCTCCTGGACCGGCGCGTGGCGGCCGAGGAACAGGCACCCGTCCGCGAGACGGACCCGGTTCAGCGCGTCGGGTCCGGCGGCCCCAGCGCCGCCGGTGCTCGACCCCGTGAACAGCACCAGGTCGTAGCCGCGCTCCGCGGCCTCGCGCTCCACGCCCACCAGGAACGGGTAGTACGAGTGCTGCACATCGGTCGGGAACGTCGCGGTGAAGCTGAACACGCCCAGCAGGTTGTTGCGCGCCGCCGCGAGCCTGCGGGCCGCCGGGTCGGGGACGTAGCCGAGACTGCGGGCCGCCTCCAGGACCTTCTGCCGGGTCTCCTCCGAGATCGCGGGCCCCTGTCTCTTGTCCGCGAGTACCAGCGAGACCGTGGCCTGCGAGACCCCGGCGAGCCGTGCGACCTCCGCCTGGCGCGGGCGGGCCGTGCGGCCTGCCGGTGCGGGTGCGCGGCCGGGCCTGGCCCGCCTCCTGGGTTCCTCCACCATGGCTCCTCACATCGATTAATGCGTATTAGTAATGCGCATTAACGAGTACTGTGAGGGCCGGCCGGGCGTCGGTCAAGAGGTCGGGCACAACTTCTTCACCGCACGCCCCCCGTACGGTGTGATCAACCATCCCTGCGAAGAAGGCGGTCCCACATGTCCCTGTTCGATCTGCCGCTCGACCGGCTGCGCGACTACCGCAGCGGGTCGGTCGAGCCGGAGGACTTCGACGCGTTCTGGTCGAAGACGCTCGACGAGGCCCGGTCCCACGACCTCGACGCCCGTTTCGAACTGCGCACCGGCACGGGGCTGAGCACCGTCGACGTGTACGACGTGACCTTCGCGGGCTTCGGCGGCCACCCGGTCAAGGGCTGGTTCGTCGTCCCGGCGGGCACCACCCAGCCGCTGCCGGTGGTGGTCGAGTTCATCGGTTACGGCGGCGGGCGGGGCCTGGCGCACACCCATCTGCTCTGGGCGTCGGCCGGTTTCGCCCACTTCGTGATGGACACCCGCGGCCAGGGCAGCGGCTGGCTCGTCGGCGACACCCCGGACCCGGTGGGCAGCGCCCCCGCGTACCCCGGCTTCATGACCCGGGGCATCGAGGCCCCGGAGTCGTACTACTACCGGCGGGTGTTCACCGATGCGGTGCGTGCGGTGGAGGCGGCGCGCTCGCACCCGCTGACCGACGCGGCGCGCACCGCGGCCATCGGCGAGAGCCAGGGCGGCGGCATCACGCTCGCCGTGGGCGGGCTGATACCCGACCTCGTGGCCATCGCGCCGGACGTCCCGTTCCTGTGCGACTTCCCCCGCGCCCTCACGGTCACCGACCGGACCCCGTACCGCGAGGTGGGCAACTACCTCAAGACGCACCGCGGCCGGGCCGAGCGGGCGCGGGCCACGCTGTCCTACTTCGACGGGGTGCACTTCGCCGCACGCGGGCGCGCGCCGGCGCTGTTCTCGACCGCCCTGGAGGACATGACCTGCCCGCCCTCGACCGTCTTCGCCGCCTTCAACGCCTATGCCCACCAGGACAAGACCATCGAGGTGTACGACTTCAACGATCACGAGGGCGGCGGGCCGTTCCAGGAGGCCGTGCAGCTGGGCTGGCTCCCCGGAAGGCTGACGGCCTGACCGCGCGAGGCGGCGGTCGTACGCGGCGGTGGTCCGCGGCGGTCATCCGTGCGGGACGAGGTTCTTGGACTCCAGATAGGTGCGTGCCACGTCCTCGGGCAGCCGCCGCCAGCTGTCGACCTGCTCGTTGAGCCGGGCCAGGTCGGCGGTGGTCAGTACGGTGTTGAGCCTGCCCAGCGCCGTGCGTACGCCTGCGCTGCCCGCCCGGGACCGGTTGACGACGGGGACGAGGTAGTCGGCGTTCTGGAGATGCTTGTCGTCGGCGAGCAGGACGAGGCCGAAGTTGTCGAGCGTGGCGTCGGTCGTGGTGGTCAGCACCATCTGGTCCTGACCGTTCTGGACGGCCTGTTTGGCCTGGGTGGTGCCGACGCCCTTGGGGTCCACCGCGGTGATGCGGATGCCGTACGTCTTCCTCAGCCCGGGTGCGCAGTAGGGGCGCTGCACGCATTCGTCACCGGCGGCCAGACGTACGGGCAGCCGGGACCTGCCCAGGTCGCCGAGGGTCTTGAGGCGGTGCGCGGCCGCGTACCGGGCGGCGACCGCGAAGCCGTTCTGGTCGACGGCACGCCCGGGGTCGAGGACGGTGAGACCACGGGGCGCGGCCAGCGCGCGCAGGGCCTTCATGGTGGCGGCGAGGTCGGGCGAACCGACCGGGGTGGCGTCGGCGCCGTTCTTCTTGGCGTTCAGCCAGTCCGCGAAGGTGGCGGCGTACTCCGGCACGACGTCGATCTGGCCGCTCTCCAGCGCCGGTTCGTAGATCTCCCGGTTGGTGACGGAGATGATCTTCGTGGAGTAGCCGGTCCGGTCCAGCAGCAGCGCGTACATCTGGGCGAGCAGATCGCTCTCGGTGAAGCCCGCGGAGCCGATGGTGAGGTGCTTGCTGTCGCCCGGCGGTGCGGTGACCTCGCCCCGGTTCTCCAGGGAGGGGCCGGTGCCGCACCCGGCCGCCGGGAGCAGCACCAGCAGCACGGCGACGGCGGTTCGTGGCCTCATCCGGATCCCCCGCCGCGGAACCGGCCGGGGACGAGCAGCCGGCCCGCCTCGAAGAGCCCTTCGACGATCAGCGCGAAGACCGCGACGAGCACCGCCCCGGCGACCACCTGGGCGGTGGAGGCGAGATTGAAGCCCGCCGTGATGATGCGGCCGAGTCCCCCGCCGCCCGCCAGTGCCGCGAGGGTGGCGGTCGCGACAAGCTGGACGGCGGCGATCCGTACGCCGGTGAGGATCAGTGGGAGAGCGAGCGGCACCTCGACGCCCAGCATCAGTTGTCTGCCCGTCATGCCCATTCCCCTGGCCGCGCGCACGACATCGCGGTCGACCTCCCGCATGCCGACATAGGCGTTGGTGAGCAGCGGAGGTACGGCGAAGAGCACGAGAGCGATGACGGTCGGCCACTCGCCGTGCCCGCCGATCGGGGTGAGGAGCAGCAGCACCAGCACGGCGAAGGTGGGCACGGCCCGGCCGATGTTGGAGATGTTGACGGCGAGTGCGCCGCCCTTGCCGAGATGGCCGAGGACCACGCCGACCGGCAGCGCGATCAGGCAGCTGATCAGCAGGCAGACGACGGTGAGGAACAGATGCTGGACCAGCCGGTTCCAGATACCGCCGTCACCGGACCAGTTCGCGGAGGTGGTGAGCCAGGACCAGGCGTCGGCGAGGGTGTTCACGGCTGCCTCCGGGTCCACGGGGTCAGCAGTCGCTGCGCGAGCAGGAGCAGCAGGTCGGCGGCGACGGCGATGACGACGCAGAGGACGGAGGCGGTGAGCACCTGGGCCTTGAAGTAGGTGTTCATCCCGGAGTAGATGAGGTTTCCGAGTCCGCCGTAGCCGACGATTGCGCCGACCGTGACCAGGGAGACCGCGGAGACGGTCGCGATCCGCAGTCCGGCCATGGCCGCGGGCAGCGCGAGGGGCAGCTCCACGGCGAGCAGCAGCCGCAGGGGTCCGTACCCCATGCCGCGCGCGGCCTGCCGGGTCTCCTCGGGCACGGCGCGCAGTCCGGCGAGGATGTTCCGTACGAGGAGGGTGAGCGAGTACAGCACGAGCCCGGCGACGACGAGCGAGGCGGAGAGTCCGTACACCGGCAGCAGCAGCGAGAACATGGCGAGCGACGGCACGGTGTAGAGAATCGTCGTCACGCCGAGCACGGGTCCCGCCGCCCAGCGCCGGTGCCGTGCCGCGAGGGCGAGCGGGACGGCGAGGACCAGCCCGATGAGCACGGCGGCCACGGTGAGCTGAAGGTGCTGCACGACGGCGTCCCAGAGAATCTCGCGACGGCTGGAGAGGTAGGCCCCGCAGAGCCACTCATTGCGCGCCAGGCAGTCGTCCGGGGGCGCGGTCACCCGTCCATTGGAGCGCGCGGGGCCGCGCGGGCGCGCGTCCTGATCGACCGTCCGGGGGGTGGTGCGGGTGCGTATGCACCCCACGTGCCGGGGCCGCGGCCGGGAAGGGCGCGGTGGGCCGGCCTGAGTGGCGGGCCGCGCTATGCGGGCGCCGACGCTCCGGGCCGCTCGACCTTTCGCACCGTGATGTCGTCCGGTCCGAGCAGGCGCCCGTCGGCCGCGCGGACCTCCAGTGCCCGGGGCGTCCGGCCGTGGCGCAGGTCGACCATCTCCGAATGCGGTTCGCCGGGGTCGAAGAAGTGGCCCTCGCCCCACTGCCTCAGCGCCACGATGACCGGGAAGAGGTCCCTGCCCTTGGCCGTCAGCACATATTCGTGGCGGGCCCCGCCGTCGGCCGCCGGAACCATGTCGAGAATCCCGCCCCCGACCAGCTCGCGCAACCGCGCCGCCAGGATGTTCTTCGCGACCCCCAGACTGCGCTGGAACTCCCCGAAGCGGCGGCTGCCGTCGAACGCGTCACGGACGATCAGGAGCGACCACCAGTCGCCGATCGCGTCGACCGAGCGGGCCACCGGGCAGTCGCTGTCGTCGAGGCGCGTCCGCTTGACCATTCCGTTCCCCTTCACATCATCGGTTGCAACATGCTACCAGCTGACGCTAACGTCCACCTGGTAGCAACTTGCAACCGAATTGATCGAGGGGCACCCGTGACCGAAAGCGAGAGAACGATCAGGACCGCGGACACCAGCGGGGGGACACCGGCAACCGCTCTGTCCGGACGCACCACGCTGCTCTTCGCGGTCGCCTCCGGAGTGGCGGTGGCCAATGTCTACTTCGCGCAACCCCTGCTGGTCACCCTGAGCCAGGACTTCCGGATCAGTGCGGCAACCATCGGCGTCGTCGTGACCCTCACCCAGATCGGCTACGGCCTCGGGCTGTTCCTGCTGGTGCCCCTGGGCGATCTGGTCGACCGGCGAACCCTCGTCGTGACCCAGCTGGCGCTGCTCGCGGCAGCGCTCGTCGCCACCGGCACGGCGGCCACCGCGCCGGTCCTGCTGACCGCCCTGGCCGCTGTGGGCTTTCTCGCCGTGGTGACCCAGACGCTCGTGGCCTTCGCGGCGTCGCTGTCCACCCCGGACCGGCGTGGCCGCGCGGTCGGCCTGGTCACCAGCGGAATCGTCATCGGGATCCTGCTCGCCCGCACGGTCTCCGGCGCGCTGGCCGACCTCGCGGGCTGGCGCTCGGTCTATCTCGCCTCGGCCGCACTGACCCTCGTGCTCACCCTGGCCCTGTACCGCGTGCTGCCCCGCCGGTCGACACCACCGGCCTCCATGCGGTATCTACGACTGCTGCGTTCGACGATCACGCTGTTCGCCGAGGAACGCGTACTGCGGGTCCGCGCTCTGCTCGCCCTGCTCGTCTTCGCCGCGTTCAGCACCCTGTGGAGCTGCGTCGCGCTCCCGCTGAGCGAACCCCCGCTGTCGCTGTCGCACACCGCGATAGGGGCGTTCGGGCTCGCGGGAGCCGCGGGCGCGCTCGCGGCCGCGCCGGCCGGACGCCTGCACGACCGGGGTCTCGCCGGGTGGACGACCGGCACCGCACTGGTCCTGCTCACCGTGTCGTGGCTCCCGCTCGCCCTCACCCGGCAGTCGCTGTGGGCGCTGGCGATCGGCGCGGTCGTCCTCGACCTGGCAGTGCAGGCCGTCCATGTCACCAACCAGAGCCTGATCTACGCGGTCCGTCCCGACGCCGGAAGCCGTCTGATCGGCGGCTACATGGTCTTCTACTCGGTCGGCAGCGCCACGGGCGCCCTCGCCTCGACGGCCGTCCACGCGATGGCCGGGTGGGGCGCGGTGTGCCTCCTCGGCGCCGCGATCAGCGCGCTCGCGCTCCTCGTGTGGGTGGTGGACAGCCGTCAGTGCGCTTCGGCCGCCGGTTCGAGGACGAAGACCGGAATCTGCCGGTCGGTCTTGCGCTGGTAGTCGGCGTAGTCGGGAAACGCCTCGACCGCCCGCTGCCACCACAGGCCCTTCTCGTCGCCCGTGGCCTCACGGGCGTTCATGTCCTGGCGGACCGGGCCGTCCTGGAGTTCCACGCGGGGGTCGGCCACGATGTTGTGGTACCAGACGGGGTGCTTGGGGGCGCCGCCCTGCGAGGCGACGACGGCATAGGTGCCGTCGTGCTCGACCCGCATCAGCGGGGTCTTGCGGATCTTTCCGCTCTTGGCCCCGCGGGTGGTGAGGATGATGACGGGCATGCCCCGCATCATGGTCCCCTCCGTCCCTCCGGAGCTCTCGAACAGCTCGACCTGATCGCGGACCCACTGCGCGGGGCTCGGCTCGTACTCTCCCTGGAGAGGCATGGCATCTGTCCCATCGTCGACGTTCGGACGCGCAGGCACTTCCGACGCGCAGGCGCGTGGACCTACGGCCATCGGTGTGTCCTGTCCGTTGCGAAAACTCTTGCACCATTCCGTCCGGACGGCTACGGGTGTCCCGCCTCAGGAGTACGGCGCCTCAGCCGCAGTTGCAGCATTGCTTCGAATCGTGCCTCCGGGTCGTCGAGTTCGATGCCCGCGACCACGGCCAGCCGCTTGAGCCGGTAGCGGAAGGTGTTGGGGTGGATGTGTACGGCGGCAGCGGCGGCGGGCACATCGCCGAAGGTGCTCAGCCAGGCGTCCAGGGTCTCCGTGAGGGCCGTGTTGTGCCGGGCGTCGTAGGCGAGCAGCCGTATGACGGGGCCGTCCGGCAGATCGTCCTCGGCGGCCATCCGGTCCGTCAGCTCCTCCAGCAGCGAGGCGGCGTAGACGTCCGACAGCCGCGCCGCCCTGCGCTGCGTACGACCGGAGCCGAGGACCCGCAGCGCACGGTCCGCGTCGGCGCGCGAGCGGCGCAGCTCCACCGGGCGGGCGGCGAGCCGGCCGATTCCGATGACGGCGGGAACACGGTTGCCTATGCGGCCGAGGAACGCCTCGGCCACCCGTAGCCCCTGCTCGTCCGAACTCGTGGGCAGGACCGCGTAGGTGACTCCGCCGAGTGTGGCGGCGGCGGTACGGGGGTGGATCGCGGCCAGGTGCAGGGTGAGCGCCTCGGCCACCCGATGGCCCGCGGCCACCCGGTCGGGCGCGTACTGCTCGCCGGTCACCGCGAGTGCCAGTACGCAGGCGGGCTGGGCGGACAGGCCGAGCCGCACGGCGGCCTGCGGTGCGTGCGTACCGCCCTCCAGGACGGTGGCGAGCAGATCCGCGCGCAGCCGTCGTTCGGCGTCCTCGCCCGTGCGGCGGCGCAGCAGATGCAGGGCGGCCACCTTCGCCGCCTCCTGCAGCGCCTGTCCTCGGTCCGCGCTCAGCGGTCCGTCGACCACGACCCAGATCGATCCCAGGATCTCGCCGCCCGCGCGGACGGCGATGGCGACCCGGGGCTTGTCCGAGATGCCGGCCACATAGACGGGTTCCTCCTTCCGGTAGAGGGCCTGGAAGGCGCCGCGTTCCTCCAGGGCGCGCAGTTTCTCGGCGGGCACCTGGCGGTCGAGGACGGTCGCGATCCTGGCGTCGTCGCCCTCGTCCTGCCGGCTGGAGAAGGCCAGCACCCGTCCGCCGCGGTCCTCCACGGTGACCGGGCCGTCCAGCAGCCCGGCCGTCGCGTTGGCCAGCGCGAACAGGTCACCGGCGAGCGGCTCGGCGCCGTCGGCCTCGTCGGGGCCGCCCACCGTCCCCAGTTCGTCGACCGCGAGCAGCGACCGCAGCAGGGCGGCCACCTGGGCCCAGGACGCGCCGGGGGTCAGGCCGAGCACGGTCAGGCCGGTGCGCGCGGCCGACTCGGCCACCGGCCCGTCCACCGGGACCGGGGACCGGACTACCACGGCCGCCGCGCCGAGCCCGGCGGCCCGGTCGACCAGGGCGGCGACCGGCTCGGCGCCGTACACGCCGACGCCGAGCACCACCGCGCCGGGCAGCCTGGCCGGTTCGTCCAGCGGGTCCTGGATGAGCACTCCGCTGACGGTGCGTGCCGGGTCGGCCTGCCCGGCCACCACCTCGATCAATGTCGATCCCAGATCGTTGAGGATCCGGCCGAGCACGGCCCGCGGCTGCTCCGTCATCTTCACAAGGTAGTTGATCGGAGTTCGTCGACGGCGAGTGCTGCCACCTGCCCGATCACCCGGTCCGCCCGGGGATTGTGCAGGTCCGGCCTGTCGGACCGGGTGAAGACGGCCACTGCCCAGCGCCCGCCGTCGCGGTCCTCGATCACCCCGGCCTCGTTGCGCCAGCCCGGCAGCGTCCCGGTCTTGCCGGCGATGCGGTAGCTGTCGTCGAAGCCGGACCACAGTCGGTGCGGCCATATCTGCTGGGACATCACGGCCCGTACCTCGGCGCAGGCTTCGGCGGGGCCGGCCTCGTCGCGCCAGATCCGGACCAGCAGTTCCGCGATGTCGCGGGCCGTTCCCCGGGTGGTGCGTTCCGGGACGCACACCGACAGCTCCAGCAGCTTCTCCGGCCCCTGCGCGGCGAGTGCCGCCATCCTCGTGTGCGCCTCGACCTCGGTGGTCACGCCGAGGTCGGCGAAGAGCGAGCCGGTCAGCTCCAGACAGCCACCGATCAAGTGGGTCCGGCGCAGGCCCAGTTCGGCGATCAGCCCGTTGACGGTGTCCAGACCGACCCGGGCCAGCACCACATCGGTGGCTGCGTTGTCGCTCATCGTCAGCATCATGTGGACCAGGTCGCGCAGGCTCATCTCGACCGGATCGGCGCAGCCGGAGGTGCCGATGCCGCCGTCGCGATAGCGCGGGTCCACCGAGTGGCGCTCGGTCCTCTCCAGCCGTCCTGCGGCGACCTCGCGTGCGTAGGCGAGTGCGATCGGGATCTTGAACACGGAGGCGAGGCAGACCGGTTCGTCCGCCGCGACGCCGATCGTGCGGTCGCCGTCGATCTCTCGGGCGAAGAAGTGTCCCTGGACCTCGGCGTCGTCGAACGCCGTCCGGATCCTGGTCTCGACGGTGCCCGATACGGTTGCGGTCATCGGCTGATCCATTCGGTCGATTCGGTCACTGCGGCCAACTGCTCGGGGATCGGGGAGAGTCCGAGCCCGGGTGTGCGGGGCACGTCGAGATGGCCGTCCTTCAGCATGAACGGTTCGGTGATGTCGGTCCGGTAGTACCGGTCGGAGGCGGAGGTGTCGCCGGGCAGGGTGAAGCCGGGCAGTGCGGCGAGGGCGACATTGGCGGCCCGGCCGAGGCCGGTCTCCAGCATTCCGCCGCACCAGACCGGGACGCTGTGCGCGGCGCACACGTCGTGGATCCGCCGGGCCTCCAGATAGCCGCCGACCCGCCCCGGCTTGATGTTGACGACCGAGCAGGCACCCATGGCGATCGCGTCGGCCGCCGAGCGGGCGGAGACGATGGACTCGTCCAGACAGATGGGGGTGCGCACCCGCTCGGCCAGCGCCGCGTGTCCCCGGATGTCCTCCTCGTCCAGGGGCTGTTCGATCAGCAGCAGCCCGTACGGGTCGAGCCGGGCCAGCTGTGCGGCGTCGGCGAGGGTGTACGCGGTGTTGGCGTCGACCTGGAGCAGTACGTCGTCGCCGAAGCGCTCCCGGACCGCGCGCACGGGTTCCACGTCCCAGCCGGGTTCGATCTTCAGCTTGATCCGCAGGTAGCCCTCGGCGAGATAGCCGTCGACGGCGTCGAGCAGTGCGGGGATCGAGTCCATGATGCCGACCGACACCCCGGCCGGCACCCGATCGGCCGTCGCCCCCAGCCACTGCCCCATCGACAGTTCATGGGCGCGCAGCCAGGCGTCCAGCACCGCGGTCTCCAGTGCGGCCTTGGCCATCCGGTGCCCCTTGAACGCGGCCAGTGCCGGGGCGACCGCCCAGGGGTCGAGTGCCGGCAGGGCGGCGAGCGCGGGCACGAGATAGCTGCTCAGCACGTCCGCCGCGGCCACGGTGTACTCCGAGGAGTACAGCGGATCGGCCATCGTGACGCATTCGCCGTAGCCCTCGTGGTGCTCGGTCTCGACCCTGACCAGCAGGATCTCCCGGGCGGTCATGGTGGCGAACGAGGTTCGGAACGGTGCGACCAGCGGCATCGCGATCCGGCGCAGTTCCACACCGACGAGCTTCATGCCTGCCTCTCCTGACGTTTGTCGATCACGTACCAGCCGTCCCGGGTGAATCCGGTGACGGTGTGCCCCTCGGCCATCAGGCCGCCGAGTACCTCGCGCAGCGCGTACCGCCATTCGCGGGCCAGGGTTGGGTCGGTGCGGCGCAGTGTCCCGACCTCCGTGGGGATCCGGACGAGGACGGTTTCGCCGTCCCGGCGCCCGACGGCGGGGCCGCCGTCGGGCTTGGCGTCCAGACCGACCACGGCGTGCGCACCGGCGTCGTCGACCGTGACGATGTGAGGTGTGCCCGCGGCGGCTGCGACGGCGTGCTGGCCGGTCAGCTCCCAGCGGACCATCAGCCGGTCCGTCTCGGTCCCGGCATTGACCTCGTCCTGCATCGCGCCGTAGAAGTCGGCCAGGTACTCGCTCGGCGCCGCCCCCAGTTTGGCCAGGTTGAAGTAGGCGTTGCGGCTGATCAGCGGGTCGAAGGTCCAGGTGACCGCGGTGATGCCACGGGCCAGCGCCCACGCCCGCTGATGGAGTTTGACGGCGAAGCCGACATTGCGGCCCCGGACGCTGTCGTCCACCCCGGCGATGTGCGAGTGCAGTCCGGCGGTGGCCAGGAAGCCCAGGCAGAATCCGACCATCCGGCCGTCCTGGTGGACACCGACGACATAGCTGCCGGAGTGGGCGAAGACCCTCAGCAGCTCCGGGGTGATCAGCGGGTTGCCGGGATCGGGCCGCCAGACCCGGTCCAGCACCTGGCAGGCCACCAGCATCTCGTCCAGCCCGTGCAGCTCCGTGACGGTCACGCCGGCACGGTGCGCGGCCAGGTCGGAGGCGGCTGCCGCGGCAGCCGCCTCCGTGCCGTTCACGATGTCACCCGGCCGGGTCGGGGCAGCGGCTCGTGTACGAGCGAGTCCACCAGGGAGGCCACGAGTGCCGCGCGACGGGGCAGTTCGGCGACGACCACATGCTCGTCGTCCGCGTGCGCCCCGCCGCCCACGGCCCCGAGGCCGTCGAGCGTGGGCGTGCCCGCTCCGGCGGTGAGGTTGCCGTCGGATCCGCCGCCGACCGCGACGCCGCGCAGTGGGCCGAAGCCCAGCTCCGCATAGCGGTTTCGGGCGAGTTCGAACAGCTCCGCCGACGCGCTCGCCTGCAGCGGCGCCCGGTCCGGGCCGCCGGAGAGCTTGAGCGAGGCGCCCGCGAGCACCGGTGCGAGACCCTGCATGGCACGGTCCACCCGGTCCTGTTCGGCGGCCGTCTCCACCCGTACGTCGACCAGCAGCCGGGCCGCATCGGGCACCGTGTTGCGGGTGGTACCGGAGGAGGCCACGGTCGGCGTCACGGTGGTACCGGTCGCCGGATCGGCGATTGCGGACAACGCGAGCACCTGGTGGGCCAGTTCGGTGGTCGTGTTGACGCCGCGCTGGGGTTCGAGTCCGGCGTGCGACGCGCGTCCGGCAATGTTCAGTTCGTAGCCGGACACACCCTTGCGTGCGGTTTTCAGTGCGCCGCCCTCGCTCGCCTCCAGGACGAGTACGGCCCGGGTCCGGCGGGCCTCGGCCTCGATCAAGGTGCGCGAGGTCGGGGAGCCGATCTCCTCGTCGCCCGTGAGCAGGACCGACACCCCGTCCAGGTCGTCGAGCACCGACAGCGCGTGGAACAGCTGCACCACGCCGGCCTTCATGTCGAAGCAGCCGGGTCCTGTCAGCCGTCCCCCGGCCACCTCGCAGGGGTGCCCGGCCAACGAGCCCACCGGCCACACCGTGTCGAAGTGGCCGAGCAGCAGAACCCGGTCGCCGGAGCCGAAGCGCCAGCGCAGAGCGGGCGTCCCCGAACCGTCGAGCCACTGGGGCGCTGCGCCGGTCAGCCGGGTGCCGAGCCCGGCGACGACCCGGGCGCAGTCGGCGACGGCGGCCGGATCCTCGCTGGGCGACTCGGTGCGGACCAGCTCCTCGATGTCGGCCAGCAGGCCCGGCAGCCCCGCCTCCAGGGCGGTGGCGATTGCGGTCACGTCAGCCCACCTTGGGGGTGGCGCGGCCACCGTGGTGAATGTAGGGCGTGCCGTCGGCAAGTGTGTAGAACACGACGGGGACCCAGAGCTTCATCCCCGGCCTCTGCACCACGAACAGCCCCGGCTCGACCGGGTGCAGCTCGTACTCCTGCTCCGTGTCGGGGGTCACTTCGGCCAGCGGTCCGGTGATCCGGTTGAGCATCACCAGGCCGCCGTCCCGCTCCACGATCTCGATCCGGCTGGAGAGCCGCTGGTACACGCCGACGTAGTCGGCGGGGTCCACCGCCACCGGCTCCGTCGCCGGCTGGATGCCGGTGCGCATCGCCACGCCGGCCAGCTCCTGGACGATCTCCGCGAACACGTCCCGGAAGAGGCTCATGGTGTCGCCGCCATTGGTGAGCAGGCAGATCGCCAGGTCGGCCTCAGGCAGCACCCGCAGGAACGCGCTCTGCCCGATCGTGCCGCCGTCGTGTCCGTACACCCGGCGTCCGTCCCAGGTGTCGAGGATCCAGCCCAGCCCCCAGGCGTGGCCCAGGAAGTGCGGGTCGGGGAGATCGACCTGCGGGGTCTGCATGGCGGTGACACCCTCGGCCGACAGGATCTTGGTGCCGTCCTCGGTGACGCCGTTGTCGAGGTGCAGCCGGGCGAACTTCAGTACCTCGCGCGGCGTCGAGCAGATCAGTCCGGCCGGTCCTGCCGAGCGCATCAGCCCCCACTGCGGGGCCTGTACCGGCGGCTCCCCCAGGTGTCCGATGGCGGCGCGGAAGCGCAGCACCTCTTCCGGCAGGGTCGCGGTGTGCGTCAGACCGAGCGGACGGTACAGGCGCTCCCGCATCAGCTCGTCCCACTGGACGCCGGTGACGACTTCGAGCACCCGGCCGAGCAGGGTGAAGCCCGCGTTGCAGTACGACATGGTGGCGCCGAGGGGGTGGTTGAGAGTGCCCTCGCCCAGCTGCGCGGCGAACTTCTCCAGGCAGTCGTCGCCCCGGCCGGTGTCGGTGAAGAGGTCGCCGTCGATGCCGCTGGTGTGGTCCAGGAGATGTCGGAGCGTCACGCCACGGGTCAGCTCCTCGTTCGCGAGCCGCAGTTCGGGGAGTACGGAGACGATGGGCGCGTCGAGTTCGAGGAGGCCCTCGTCGACCAGGGCCATGGCCACCGTGGTGGTCCATACCTTGGAGATCGAGCCGATCTGGAAGAGGGTGTCGGTGGTCGCTTCGATCCTGGCGTCGGTGTTGGCCAGGCCTACGGCGGTCTCGGCGATCAGCTCGCCGCGGTGCAGGATGCCGAGGCTCGCGCCGGGGACGCAGTGGCGGGCGGTCAGCTCGGTGAGGCGGGCGGTCCAGCAGGCGGACAGGTCGGTGGTGTCGGTCATGTTCGTCTCCAATTCAGTTTCGTACAGCGGATTCAGCGGATCGAGGTGTTGGTGTGCGTGGTGACCCAGTCGATCAGGCGACGGGAGTAGTCCTCCCGGTGCGAGGGCCGGCCGTCCAGGAGGAACAGGTGCGAGCCGCCGGGGTACACGACCAGCCGGACGGGCACGTCCCGGCTTCGCAGCGCGTGGAACCACTGCTCGGCCTGGCCGACCGGGCAGGTGTCGTCCGTGCCGCCGTGCAGGATCAGGGTGGGCACGCGCACCGCGTCGGCCCGGCTGATCGGCGAGAGCGCCGTCAGCCGTTCCGGGTCGCCGATCTCGTGGGCGGCGATCAGGTGTCCTTCTTCGGAGGTGCCGGCCATGCTCTTCAGATCGACCAGGATGCCGCCCGGTACGACGGCGGCGAAGAGGTCGCTGCGGGCGGAGAGCCAGCAGGTCAGATAGCCGCCGTAGCTGTAGCCGGTGAGCGCGACCCGTTCCGGATCGACGAGCCCTTCGGCGACGAGGGTGGCGACCGGTTGCAGGACGTCCTGCTCGTCGGTCTCGCCCCAGGCGCCCACGGCGGCCGTGTAGAACGCCTCGCCGTAGCCGTCGCTGCCGCGGACGTTCAGCGTCAGGATCGTCCAGCCCTGCGAGGCCAGCTCCTGGTGGTAGAGGTGGACCGGGTCGGAGTGCGGCGCCCAGGCGTTGTGCGGGCCGCCGTGCACGTCGACCAGCAGCGGCCCGCCCGCGGGAGTCTGCGCGGCGCGGGTGATCATGCCGTGCACCACTGTCCCGTCCGAGACGGTGAACTCGCGTTCGGTGACCGGGTGGAGGGTGATCTCGGGCAGTGACCGGGCCATGTGGTCGGTGAGCCGCTCGGGCTGTCGCCCGGCCGAGGGCTCGCCCGGTTCCCCGGACGTCCAGGCGTCCAGGTCGAGCAGAGCGATCTCGGCGAAGCTCGACGCGTCGGAGACCACCACCGCCGCTCGCCCGGCCTTCGTGGCGACCGAACAGCCGCTGACCCCGGTGCCGACGGGCAGCGGGGACGCGCTGATCCCGGCCGCGTCCACCCGGTACAGGCGTGTGGCGCCCCGGTCGCGGGCGCAGAACACGATGGCGTCGCCGTGGAACTGCGGCAGCGCACCCGGGTAGCCCGGGCCGCCGCCCATGACGTTGCGGTCCAGTGCGGCGCTGACCGAAACCGGCGCCGATCCGTCCAGGGGCTGGCGCAGCAGCTCCAGGTGGCCGACGCCGAACGTGTTCCGGCCGACGACGAGCAGCGCGGACCCGTCGGGGAACCAGCTCACCGGACCGGCGAGACCGTCGGCCGGGCCGACCCGGCGGGGCTCGGGCGCGTCTTTTCCGACTCCTACGACATGAGCGGCCGAGGTCCCGAGCACAGCCGCGTCCGGGCCGCTCTGCGCCGGGTAGGCGAGCTGTGTGCCATCGGGCGACCAGGTGGGCGAGCCGGCGTGCCGATCGGCCTGGGTGAGCTGCCTGACCTCGCCCGATTCGGTCCCGACCACGAAGAGCTGGTTCCGGACCGACCCGATCAGGCCGGCGCCGTCCGCCTTCCAGCCGAGGGCGTCGATGACCACGGGTGCGTTGTCGTCGCGCCGGGTCGCGGGGGCCGAGAACGCGATCCGTGATCCGTCCGGGCTCCAGACCGGTGTGCCCGCCCCCGCCGGGCACCGGGCGGGCGTGGTGAGCGCTACGGCCTCTCCCCCCTCGACGGGCAGCAGATGGAGTTGCCCCTCGCGCAGGAACGCCAGCCGCGTCCCGTCCGGGGACCAGCGCGGCGCGGTGTCCGCGGGACCGTGGGTGAGCCGCCGGGCCGGGCCGCCTGCGCTGCGTACCTCCCAGATGGAGCGGACCACGCGGTCGTTCTCGGCGTCCTGGGTGGTCAGTGTGTAGGCGACGCGTTCGCCGTCGGGGGACAGTGCGGGATCGCCGGGGATCTCGAACCGGTACAAGTCGTCGATCGTCAGCGGTCGGGTCATGACGCCTCCTCGGCAAGGGCAAGGGTGGGCACGCAGGAGATCAGGTTCCGGGTCGTCGGGTGCTCCGGTCGCTCCAGCACCTGTTCGGTGGGCCCGCACTCGACGAGGTGTCCGCCGTCCATCACGGCGACCTGGTCGGACAGGTAGCGGACGACGGCGAGGTTGTGGGAGATGAAGAGCATCGCGAAGCCCAGTTCGCGCTGGAGCCGGCGGAGCAGATTGAGCACCGCGCCCTGTACGGACACGTCCAGGGCCGAGGTGATCTCGTCCGCGATCAGCACGGCGGGCCTGACGGCCAGGGCCCTTGCAAGGGCCACCCGTTGGCGCTGGCCGCCCGAGAGCGCGTCGGGGGTGAGCGCGGCCCGCGCGGGGTCGATGCCGACGAGCTCCAGGTAGCGGGCCACCTCCGCGTCGCATGCGGCCCGGCGTTCGCGGGCCGGTGCCCTGCGCCCGGTCGCCTCGCCCGGTCCGGCCCCGCCGGACAGCGCTTCGGCCACGGCCGCGCCGACGGTCATGCGCGGATCGAGCGAGGCGTACGGGTTCTGGAACACCAGCTGCACCGGGCTGCGCCCGCGCCGGCGCGCGGCATCGCTCCCGTCGACCAGTACCCGCCCCGACTGCGTCGGCGCCAGTCCCACCACGGCCTTGCCGAGGGTCGATTTTCCCGACCCCGACCCGCCCACCAGTCCGGTCACCGTTCCCTCCGGCACCAGCAGGTCGACGTTGTCCACGGCGGTGAAGCGGCCGTAGCGCACCGTGATCCCGCGCAGTTCGAGTGAGCTCATGACGTCGCCTCCGCTGCGTATGGCGTGGCCACGACGGGCCCACCGGCGGCCGCCGTCCCGACCGGGTACCAGCAGGCGACCTGTCGGCCCGGCCCGAAGGCGGCCAGTCCGGGGGCGGCTTCGTGGCAGCGTTCCCGGGCACGTTCGCAGCGCGGTGCGAACGGGCATCCCTCACCGGTCTCCCCCGGTTCCGGCGGCCGGCCGGGGATGGTCGCCAGTTCCGTTCCGGGGTCCGTGGCCATGGTCGGGACCGCCCCCACCAGGGCCCGGGTGTACGGGTGGGCGGCGCCTTCGAGCAGTTCGCCGACCGGGAGGTCCTCGACGATCAGGCCCGCGTACATCACCAGGACGCGTTCGCAGACCTGGGCGACGACGGCGAGGTCGTGGGAGATCAGCAGCAGCGCGGCGCCGGAGTCCTCGCGCACCTCGGCGAGCAGATCGAGCACCTGCTGCTGGACCGCCACGTCGAGCGCCGTGGTGGGTTCGTCGGCGATGATCAGTTTCGGCTTCCCCATCAGTCCCATCGCGATGACGGCCCGCTGCCGCATCCCGCCGGAGTATTCGTGCGGCCGCTGCCGGGCACGGCGTTCCGGCGTGGGGATGCGGACGGCGGCGAGCCGGTCGACGGCGCGTGCCGCGGCCTGTGCGCGGCCCGCTCCCAGGTGCACCTCGGCCACCTCGGCGAGCTGGCGGCCCACGCGCAGGGCCGGGTTCAGCGAGGCCATCGGGTCCTGGAAGACCATGGCCAGTTCGGTGCCGAACCGTGGGTCCGCCCGCAGATCGTCCCCGTCGAAGCGGAGGGTGCCGGCCGAGACCCTGCCCGGGTACGGAACGAGATCCGCGAGTGCCAGCGCGCTCAGGCTCTTGCCGGAGCCCGATTCGCCGACCAGGCCGACGGCCTCGCCCGTGCCGATGTCCAGCGAGATCCCGCGTACGGCCTGCCGCCCGCCCGGGAACGTCACCCGCAGATCGCGCGCCCTGACCAGGGCCCCGGCGTCACCGTCGGCGACCGGTTCGTCCGGTGGCGTCGGCCGCTGCTGCGGCGCCGGCTCCGGTGTCTGTGGCGCCCGTCGGCCACCGGCCTGCGCGAGCACCTCGCCGACCAGACCGAACATCAGCCCCGTCAGGACGACGGCCGCGCCGGGTGCCAGGGCCGCCGCCGGGTTCACGAAGATGCGGTTCAGCTGTTCGTTGAGCAGCCGCCCCCAGTCGTACTGCGGGGGCTGTACGCCGAGCCCGAGGAACGAGAGGCCGGAGAAGGCGACCAGGATGCCGCCTGTCGCCTGGGTGGCGAACAGCACCGACGGTTCGGCGATGTTGGGCAGCAGATGACGTACCACCAGCTTGAACCGGCCGACACCGAGGATCCGGGCCGCCGCGACGTAGTCGGAACCCGCGATCGAGGCCGTCAGGTTCTGTACCAGCCGCGCCATGGGCGGGACCATGGCCAGCCCCACGGCGAACACCGCGCCGGTGCTGCCCACCCCGAAGATCGTGGCGAGGAAGAGCAGGAACAGCAGTCCCGGAAAGGCCACCAGCACGCCGACGGTCGCGGTGATCAGCCGGCCCAGGCGCCGGCCCACGACCGCCGGGGCGACGCCGAGCAGCAGGCCGCCGCCGACACCGATCACGGCAGCGAGCAGGGTGAGTCGCAGGGTCAGCCGGGTCGCCACCATGACGCGGGCGGCGATGTCCCGGCCGAGCTGGTCCGTGCCCAGCAGATGGGCGGCGCTGCTGCCCTGGTTGATCGCGTCCGTGTCGACCTGCGCGGCCCGGTCGCCGAGCAGCACGGGGCCGAATACGGCGACCAGTGCGACCAGCAGGCAGGCGGTGAGCGCGGTGACGCCGATCGGTGTCCGGAGGGAGCGACCGAGCCGGTGCCGCAGCGAGCTGTCATGGTCCTGATGAGGCATCATCAACTCCCGCGGACGGTGGACTGGGGGTCGGCGACGGCCACGGCCACGTCGACGGCGAAGGTGATCAGCAGTGCGGCGGCCCCGTAGACCAGCACGACGCCCTGGACCAGCGGATAGTCCTTCTCGGTGATCGCCTGGACGATCGTGGTGCCGAGGCCGGGCCAGGCGAAGACGTTCTCGACCAGCACGGTGCCGGCGAGCAGCGAGCTGAACAGCAGGCCGCCCAGGGTGAGCGAGGAGGTCAGCAGATTGGGCAGTGCGTGCCGCAGATAGCGCAGCCGGGCCGGGAGCCGCTTCGCCCGTGCGGTCCGCATGTAGTCCTCGCCGAGCACCCGCAGGGTCTCCACCCGGACGATGCGTGACAGCGTCGCCGCCGGTACGACGGTCAGGGCGAGCACCGGCAGTACGTAGGAGTCCAGGCCGCCCCGCGAGGCGACCGGGAAGAGCGGCCACGCCACGGCGAACGCCGCGATCAGGCCCACCGCCAGCAGGAATTCGGGCACCGCGCCCAGGAACCCGGTGACCCCGGTGAAGGCGAGTTCACCGCGTCGCCGCCGGCCGTCCTTGGTCAGTACCGCGGCCGTCATGCCGACGGGAACGGCGATCAGCAGGATCAGTACGAACGCGGGGACGGCGATCTGCAGGGTGGCCGGGAGCCGGCTGGAGATGATCTCGGACACCGGCATCTGGGCGCCGATCGACTCGCCGAGCCTGCCCTGGAGGAGGTTCCCGACGAAGTCGCCGTACTGCTTCAGCAGCGACTGGTCGAGGCCGAGCGACTGTCTGCGGGCGGCGACCAGGGCCGGGTCGGCGGTGGTGCCGAGAGCCGCCCGGACCGGATCGCCGGGGATCAGGTGGATCATCGCGAATGCGGCCGTGACCAGCGCCGCGAGCGACACCAGCAGCCGCCAGGTGCGGCGCAGGGCGAATCCGACCCACGGGTTGCGGACCCTCGCCCCCAAGGAGTCCAGGGTGATCGTCGCCATCAGTCGGCGCTCCGGCGCACGGTGCTCGGGACGATGCCGCTGCCGTCCACCTCGAAGGTGACGCCCTTGCCGTAGTACTGGTTCGCCTTGCTGACGATCGGCACGATGTCGACGTGCTTGACCAGGGTGGCGTCGGCCGCGTCCCACAGGGCGCAGCCGGCGGCGCCGGGCTTGGCCGCGGCCTGGGCGGTGAGCCGGCGGTACTCGGGGTTGGTGATGGAGCCGAAGTTGTTGCCCTTCGGCGGCGGCGGACCGTCGTAGAACTGGGTCAGCTGGTCAGGGAGCGTGACTCCGATGGGCGCCCAGGCGATGTCCCAGTCGCCGCCGCCGAGGGTGCTGACGATGCTGCCGGAGCCCTTGGGTTCCGCCTTCGCCTTCACGCCGAAGGACGTCCACTGCTGGACGGCCAGCTCGACCGCCGAGCCGACCTGCGGCCCCTGATTGGTCGCGTAGCTGAGCCCGACGGTGAGCGGTTTGCCGTCCTTGGTCCAGGTGCCGCCGCTCTTCACCCAGCCCGCCCCGGTGAGTGCGGCGGCTGCCTTCGCCGGGTCATGGGCGGGGAGGTTGCCCTTCACCGTGTCGCCGGAGCAGGGAGTGGGGGCGATCTCGCCGATGCCGGTCGCCGGCCTGCCCTTCCCGCCGGTGGCGACGTTTCCCAGCTGTTCGAGATCCAGCGCGGAGACCAGCGCCTTGCGTACCGCGAGGTCGGCGGTCGGACGGCCGGCGGCCTGGTTGAACAGGAGCTGTCCGAACAGCGCCTCCAGGCTCCGCTTCTTCACCTTGGCCGCGTCCAGCCGGTCCTGGTCGGCACCGTTGATGAGGGCGACATTGATCTGACCGGCCATCAGGAGGTTGGTCGCGGTCGACTCGTTGGCGACCACCTTGACCACCACCTTGCCGGGAAGGCCGGCACCGGTGGATCCGCGGGGCCCCCAGCTGTACCCGTCACGCTTGACGTACGTGTAGTGGTCGCCCGGGACCGCCTCGGTCAGCCGGTAGGGGCCGCTCGCGTTGGTGGCCCTGGCCAGTGCGGTCGGCGTCGCCAGGCTCTTCTTGCACAGCAGCGGCAGCAGCCGGGCCATCTGCACGATGAACGGGGCGGGCTTCGTCGTGGTGAGCGTGACCGTCCGGGCCGCCTTGTCGGCCTTGGCCACAGCGGTTACGGGGACGGAGAGGCCGAGCATCGGCGATTGGTTCTTCGGATCGGCGATGTGGTTGTACTCGGCGGCCACGTCCTCGGCGGTGAGGGCCGTGCCGTCCTCGCAGGTGACTCCGGGGCGGATGGTGAACTTCGCCGAGGTGGTCGTGGCGGACCACTTCTCGGCCACTCCCGGCACCAGCGAGCCGTCGGCGTCGATGTGCACGAGCGTGTCGTATGCGAAGGAGTTCATCGCCAGTGCGGTGCTGACCAGCGCCGTGGTGGGGCTGAGGCTGCCCGGATCACCGGAGATGGCGACCACCACCGTCGAGCCGCCGACACCCCCTGCGGACGTGTCGCCGCCGCATGCGGTCGCGGTGCCGACCAGGCCGAGCGCCGTGACCACCGCGGCCGCCGCCCGGGTCCTGCGGGCCGTTCTGTTCCTGGCCTCCGTGCCTGCGGTGCTGGCCATGGTCACCTCCGAGGGAGCGGCACGCCGCCGCCGAGTGAGGGAACATTAGGCAGCGCCGGACCGGCTCCGAGTGGTCGTGCCGCACAAAAAACCGGCTCCCCGACGGTGCTCCGCACTGAAGACGGACGCAAGGACGGGGTGATTCCGGACGGCGGAGTTCCGGCGCGGAGCCCCGGCGGAGAGAAAATTCGATCGCCATGAGATCCGCTGACTGAAAATCTGTGGCGCATGACTTCGCAGCACCAGATACGGGCCGACTACGACGCCCGGACGATCGTCGTCTATCAGGCGTACTCGCCGGCGGTCGCCGGTCCGGCCCTGCGGGCGAAACGGTTCGTACCGCCGTTCTCGTTCAACCGGATGACCTGGATCAAGCCGTCGTTCCGCTGGCTCATGCACCGTAGCAACTGGGCGCAGAAGTCGGGCCAGGAGCGGATTCTCGCGGTACGGATCACCAGGGCCGGATGGGAGGAGGCCCTCTCGCAGGCCGTACTGACGACGGCCGACCCGTCGGCTGTCGCCCAGGCTCCCGTGCACGTCCAGTGGGATCCCGAACGCTCACTGCGGGGAGCCGCGCTCAATCACTACAGCATCCAGGTCGGGGTGGGACGCGGTCTGATCCGCACCTTCGCCGAGGAGTGGGTCGTCGAGCTCACCGACATGACGCCCCGGGTCCAGAAGATCGCGGCGCTCAGACAGAGCGGTCGGGCCGCGCAGGCCCAGCGGCTGCTTCCGCCCGAGCGGATCTACCCGGTGCCCCCGGCCGTCGCGAAGGGCCTCCGGATCGACGCCTGAGGCCACGGCGGCCCCGGTGCGCACACCCGCGGCACGCACCGGCGCCGCCGCGCCTCATCGCGCTACTGCATCACCTGGAGCGCGGTGTGCCCGAAGGACCGCTCGCAGGAGTAGACCTGCATGGTGCAACCCCGGCCGATGGTGACCTGGGTGGGCTCCTGCGGCTGCGGGTACACCACTCCGGGTGCCGCGTCGGCGGCTTCGTCCTCGACGGGACGCCAATGCTTCTCGTTGTCCCATTCGCCGCTGTCCACGGTCAGCAGTGGGCGGACGCCCCCGCCGCAGTCCGGGCACTCCATGGGCCACGGATCGCAGAAGCTCCAGTTTCCCCAGCCACCGAGCTTCCATCCGGGCGCCACGGACAAGGCGCCCTGGTACAGATGGTCGCGCTCTTCCTCCCAGGCCCTGACGCGTTCGGCGAGTGCCTCGTCCAGTTCGTGCGGTGCCGGGTACTCGGTGACCCGTTCGGGGTGCAGGAGGCAGGGGCCGGGCAGATAGTTGCCGTTGTCGATCACCGACGGCTCGGGCGGCGTGGTCAGCGGCGGACCGACTTCGGCGGCCCTCCGCCACACCAGACACATCCGCGGAAGGCAGTCGTCGCCGTGGTCGAAGGGGCACCACAGCACCTGGAGCAGACCCGTCGCCCGTGGGCCCGGCCACGGGCCGTCGCCCTCGGCGGCCGGGAGGTCACGTGCGTACAGCTGGGCGACTGCCAGCAGGGGGACCGGCCCGTTCTGCGGGATGCGCCGACCGCTGTAGCCGACCCGGTCCACGGCTTCCCGCTCCTGCGGGGTGAGGATCAGCCGGTTGCCCTCCGCCCGTGCCCAGACCGCGGTCAGGACCCGGCGTTCGGCCCGCACCTCGTCGGGGGCGAAACCGAGGTGCCACGGGCCCGCGTGCTCCGGGCAGGTGGGCCACGGTTCGTCCCGTGGCCACAGCAACGGCCCGCCGACGGAGCTGTCCTCGACGGCCGGCCTCCCCGGGCGCGGGTGCAGCCGCACCGCCGTGCGTGCCAGCGGGGCGAGATCCGGGAACTCCTCGGTGATGTCGACCGGGCGAGGCGGCGCCGTGCGGTGCATCGGAGCAGCGTAGTGGCCTGTCCCCGGCCCGGCGCACCGCCCGCCCGTCCGCCCCTACAGCGGTGGCTCGGTGGCGAGTTCCAGCAGCCAGCCCGCGCTCTCCGCGTCGCCGGCCCCGCCCACGCTGCTGGACGCGCCGGGGAAGAGCCGTCCCCAGGAGCAGGCCCGGCCGATCGCCCCGAGCCGCCAGGCCAGACTCAGCGCACGCCTCAGCTCGGCCTGCGTGCGGCCGTCGCCCGTCCACTGCTCCAGGTAGGCGTCCCGCAGCCGGGGCAGTGCCTCGGCCCCGAACCGTTCACGGGCCGCACGGGCGGGGACGAGGAAGCTGCAGAACGGGTGGGCGACGGCCGCGTCGCCCCAGTCGAAGAACGTGAAACGGCCCGGCTCCGGCGCGAAGAGCTGGCCGTCGTGCAGATCGGAGTGGTCGAGCGTATCGGCGATGCCCGCTGCCGCGAGCTCCTCGCACCACCCGACGAGCCGGGGCCGCAACTCGCGCAGGACCTCTCGGTCGGCGGGCTCCAGCGCGGTGTTCTCCTCGACGACCCGGTCGAAGGTCTCCGGGAGCACGGTCGTGCGCGCGCCGGGGACACCGAGCCGTTCGATCTCGTCGGTGTACGGAACGAGGGCGCGTTGCATTCCGGCGTACTGCCGCAGCGGTTCCTCCCAGGCACGCGGATCGACCGCGGTACGGGCCGCCGAGTCGAGTGCGTCGCGGAAGAGCGTGCCGCCGTCCGGAAGCAGGGACCAGCCCCGGCCGGCGTCGACGGCGAGCGGCTTCAGCACGTACCCGGGCACCCAGCGGGCCAATGCCTCGGTCAGCCCCGCCTCGAAGGCGCTGGCGGGCGGGTTGGCCTTGAACCATACGGCGTCGCCGCCCGCGACGGACATCCGCACCAGCACGGACCACGGCCGGAGCCTCACCTTCCGTGGCCCGGTTTCGCGCAGCCCATGAGCGGCGAGCCCGCGTTCCGCCCATCCGAAGACGTCCTCCCGCCAGTCCTGCTGTTCCCAGGGCGTCACCGCATCCTGGTACTGGCCTCGGTCCACCGCTGCCGGCGCATCACTTCGCATCGCGCCATCCCACCACCGTGCCGGTCCGGTCCTCATCCGAATTTCCGGCGACGGTACGCGGTCAGGCCCGGCACAGGGCGCAGGCGGCCTCTCCCGGACCGGGCAGGGCGAGCGGCCTACTGACGCACCGGCTGCGCGCCGATCATCGCGAGACCGTCGATCGCCGCGGGGGACAGCCGTGACTCCTCCAAGCCCGACAAGGGCATCCAGCTGACGTCGGAGGTGGAGTCATCGGTCTTGGTGACCGCGAGCGGTCCCGGTTTGAGGTCGACCACGTAGAAGAGCCCCACGAGATGCCAGTTCACTCCGAGCCGGTGCGCGGTGTACGACCGCGCGTCCACCAGCCGGGCGTCGAGAAGCTCCAGGCCGGTCTCCTCGTACAGTTCACGGGCCAGCGTCTCCCGCGGCTGCTCACCGGGATCGATGCCTCCGCCGGGCAGGTGCCACAGTCCGGGCAGGAAGACCGGTGAGCTGTCCGAGAGTCGGGTCAGCAGCAACTGGTGATCCGCGACAGCGAGCGCATATGCCGAGATACGTGAACGTACATCACTTCCCACGGGTGTCCTCCGGTCATCGAGGTCCACGGCTCCGACCGAGCCGTTCGGGACAACCTATCGATCACACAAAGGAGTTCGGACACGGGACCGCCGGCTGACGGTCGCCGGCAGTCCCGACCGCGGGCCCCGGTCTACCGGCGCTCCAGAGCCCCCCGGACGAAGGCGGCCTGACCTGCGTGCTGCAGATCGTCCGAGATGACGCTGATCAGACGCACTCCGAGGCTGACCGGCGGCGACCACGCCTCGTCGACGATGCGGTCCAGGGCCGCGTCGTCGAGCCCGCGCACGAACCCGACGGTCCGCTCGTGGACCGCGTCGTGGTAGCCGAGCAGCAGTTCGGCCGAGCCCACCCGCACGGCCGCGACATCCGCGCTGCTGTGTCCGTACCCGGTGGCCTCCTTCGCGAAGGGCAGATCGAAACGGGAGGCCCAGTCCTCGGAGAACCAGACCTGCTCGACACCGGCCGCGTCCGAGACATGGTCGTCCTGGATCCGAGTGAGATGCCAGACGAGCCAGCCGATCGAGTTCGCACCGTCGTCGAGACGAGCATGGAGGTCGGCGCGTGAAAGGCCCTCGACCGCCGAGTGCACCGTCTCCCGGACGCGGCTGAACGCGTCGGTCAAAAGGTCAGCACTGTTCATGCCATCACCTTCGCCGCTGCCGGGCCCCTCCCCCGCCATCGACACGCACCGCGCACCGCAGCCGCTCCGTTCACCGGCCGCGGCCTCGGCAGCGTCCGGGCATGTGCATAGGGTGGCAGCATGCTTTGACGCCTGCCCGGAAGCCGGGCACCACCATGACCTCCCTCGTACCCGATCGATTCCGGAACCGACGAAGGAGAGACACATGAATGCCACCCACCCCATCGACGTCCCCGCCGCGTTCGCCGCGTCCTACGGCACGAACGGTGGTGCGTCCGGCCGTGCCTGGATCGCCGCGCTGCCCGGACTGGCCGCGGACTTCCTGGACCGCTGGACCCTGCGGCTGGACGGCCCCGCAGCACACGGCATGGCCTCGCTGGTGCTGCCGGTGACCCGCGCGGACGGCATGCCCGCGGTGCTGAAGCTCCAGCAGGTCTCCGAGGACAACATCGGCGCCGCGCCGGGCCTGCGGGTGTGGGACGGCAACGGGGCGGTGCACCTGCTCGACCACGATCCGGGCACCGGCACGATGTTGCTCGAACGGCTGGACGCGGCGAGGCCGCTGTCGGCGGTGGCGGACGACACGGCCGCCGTGCAGATCCTCGCCGAGCTGATGGCCCGCCTGGTCGCGGTGCCCGCGCCACCGGGCTTCCGGCAGTTGGCCGACATCGCCGCGGCCATGCTCGACGAGGTGCCGCGTGCCGTGCCGATGCTGCGCGACCGCGCCGAACGGCAACTGGTGCGCAGCTGCGCGTCCGCGGTGGCCGAACTCCTCGGCGAACCGGGCGACCGCCTGCTGCACTGGGACCTGCACTACGACAACATCCTCGCCGGACAGCGGGAACCGTGGCTGGCCATCGATCCCGAGCCGCTGGCCGGCGACCCGGGTTTCGAGCTGTTACCGGCGTTGGACAACCGCTGGGCCGAAGTCGTGGCGACCGGTGACGTGACCCGCACGGTGCTCCGCCGCTTCGACCAGCTGACCGAGGTGCTCGGCCTGGACCGGCAGCGGGCGACCGGCTGGACGCTGGGCCGCGTCCTGCAGAACGCGCTGTGGGACATCGAGGACGGCAGGACCGCCCTGGAGCCGACCCAGATCACCATCGCCACGACCTTGTTGAGCCGTCAGGGACGGGAGCACCGCCGATAGACCGGATTCGAGCCGGTTCGGTCCGGCAGGACGGTCTCGCGGCCACGGTCTACAGCATGGTGAACCGTCGGCGCGCCTCGTCGAACAAGCGCGGGTAGTCGCTGCCGTACGTGACCGCCGCGGCGAACAGCGCGTCGAGCGCGGCACGCAACGGGTCCGTCTCCGTCGCGTCGAACAGTGCGGGCACCGCCATGGCCTGCTTCAGGATCCCTCCCGGGCTGCCGTCGGGCGAGTCCACAAGCGTGTGCGGGATCGTCCGGTCGGCGAAGAAGCGGTCCCACGTGCGCCGGAGATCGTCGAACGGCGCCGGCAGGTCGTGCCCGAGGTCGAGTGCCGCCAGCGCGGGGGCGATCCAGTCGACGCCGCTCAGACCCGCTTCCTCGTACGCGCGGTGGGCGGCCCAGCGGGCGATGGACCGCTGGGCCGCCGGTCCCGCCGCGTCCACCGCGTGCAGGAGGTCGCTGTCCAGGCGCAACAGCCCCGCCACATTGCCGCCGACCTCCCGCAGGCTCCGGCTGGGCAACCGACCGCCCCATTCCTGGGCTTCGGCGCGCCTCTGCGCGGCCTCCTCCGCTCGCGCCTGCTCCGCTGCCCGGCGGCGCTCGGCCTGGGCGCGCTCTTGTGGTGACGGGGGCGGCGGCAGGAGGCGCGCCCGCCGATGCCAGTAGTCCGCGGTCTCTGCCGTCTGCCTGACGATCTCGTCGGGGCGGGGTGCCGCCGGCCAGAACTGCAGCAGGTACTGATCGGCTGTCGCCTCACCGGCGAGAATGGCGATTTCGTCCTCGCGCGCGCGGTCCATGTCACGCCCGCAGTAGCGCACCCGGTAGTCGGCCACGGGCAGATCCAGCGATACCAGGGGGCCGTCGCCCCACGGCTGGACGACCGTGGACTCGGAAGCGGGCCGGAACGGAACCTCGACCACGTCCTCCCAGCCGACGTCGAGCGCGGGTGCGGTGTCGTGCACCTCGACGGTCAGCCCCACTTCCCCGGTGTGCAGGCCCGTGGTCAGAAACAGATATCCGGGCACCGCGGCTCCGCAGAGCCCATTGGCCTGCCCGGCGCAGGGCTCCGGCCCATCCGGGTCGTCCGTGTCGGGCCTGCTCTCCACATAGAACTGCCCATAACTGACGTGCAGTTCCCCGCAGTACACCGTTCGCATGCCCACCCCTTTGCCGGTTTCCGGTATCCGGGCCAAAGTATGCGGGCCGGGTCCGACAGTGCCGGTGGTCCCGGAGCATCGCGCCGGGAGACCGCTCCGCCGCCTGCCTCGGGCGGCCTTCTGCCTGCCGGACCGCTCGGCCACTCCCCTGCTCAGCCGGATCTGAGTAGCCGTCCCCACGCGCCGACCGTCACCCGCCTTCCGGCGTCCGCACCATGAGTTCCCTTCACCCCGCTGTCCGCCACCGGTCCGCGCCGATGTCGCGCACCTCCCGACCGCCCGTCACCACGGCCGGCGCGGAGGCCGGCTCATGCTGACGAGGAAACCCGTTCTCCCGATTCTGTTGTTCACCGGCTCCCTGCTCGTCGTGGCGATGGGCCTGGCGTGCGGGAAGCTCCCGGACGGGTTCGACGCGTACGCATGGCCGGAATCCGAGTGGAGCCCCAGGTGACGGAGGATCAAGGTCGCAACGGTACGTGCTCGCTGCTTCTGGGCATCGGTGGTGCGGCCGCGTCCGGATGTCCCTTGCTGCCGTCCGTCGTCTCGTCGTGGATCCGGTTCTTCCCCGTCCACCTGGTGGTGCCCCTCGGGATCTGTGCGGTCGTCTCCGGCGTCGGCGCGTTGCGCGACATGCGAGGGCTGGAAGGTGCCGACCGCCTCCGTGCGCGGGCCGGGGTCGTTCTCGGCTCGATGGCCATCGTCGTCCCGGTCGCGGTCGTCGCCTGGGCCTGGTGGGCGCTCAGCCATCTGCACGGCTGACCGGGCCGCGCCGCTCGCCGGGTGCTGTCACCGGAGTGCGCCGGGCGCTCCGCGCCGGGAGGTCAGTCGCGCGATCCGGGCCAGTCGGCGCAATGAGTCGACCAGAGCCGCGCGGTCGTACGTACTGGTCGTGACGAGCACCTCGTCGGCACCGGTCTCCTCGATGACCGTTTCGAGCTCCGTGGCGACTTCGTCCTCCGTGCCGTGGAGGTGTCCGCGCAGCCCGTCCTCGTAGAATCGGCGCTCCTTCTCCGTCATGGTCCGCGCCTCGACCCGCTCGGCGGGGGCGAGCGGCGGGAAGACGCCGTGGGTCCGGGAATGAGCCATGGACCACGCTTCCGGGATCAGGATTCGACGGGCCTCCGCCGCGCTCCCGGCGAGCGCGATCGTGCCCGACACGACCACATAGGGCTCTGCGGCCCAGGAGGAGGGGCGGAATTCCCGGCGGTAGCGCTCGACGGCGCGCAGCAGCTTCTCCCGGCCGCGGAGGTCTCCGACCACCAGCGGCAGGCCTGCCGCGGCCGCGATGCCCGCGCCCTCGCCGGTGGCCAGCAGGAACGGGGGTATGCGCAGGCCCTCGGCGGGCAGGGCATGGACCTGCGGGTGGGCCCGCTGTGTGCCGTCCAGCCAGCCGAGCAGTTCGGTGAGCTGCCCGGCGAAGTCCTCGGCGGCCGGCTTGTCCCGGCCGAGCGCCCTGCGGATGCCGTCGGTGAAGCCCACGGAGCGGCCGAGACCCATGTCGATCCGACCGGGGAACAGGGACTCCAGCACACCGAACTGCTCGGCCACCAGCAGCGGTTGATGGTTGGGCAGCATCACACCGCCGGTACCGACCCTGATGGTGGATGTGGCGGCCGCGACGGCCGCTGCCAGGACGGTGGGCGCCGATCCGGCGACGCCCGGCACGCTGTGATGCTCGGAGACCCAGAACCGGTGGTACCCGAGCTTCTCGGCCTCCTCGGCGAGGCGCACCGAGTCGCGCAGCGCCTCCGGACCGTCGTGCCCCTGACGGATGCGGGAACGGTCGAGCACGGAGAACCGGGTGGATGCGATCACTGAACTCACATCCTTGTTCAACGCCCGGGGCGCGTCAGGATTCCCCCGGCCCCGTACGGAGTCCTGACGATACGGGGCCGGGGAAACGGCAGCAGGCCCTCCCGGCTTCACTCCATGGGGTAGATGTCCCCGCTCGCCATGCCGCTGACCTGCTCACTCTCCGATTCGATCCGGCCGGCCTTCTCCTTCAGACGCCGGCGTTCCTCGGGGTCGGTGGTGCGCTCGGCTTCGTCTTTCAGGTCTTTCGCCTTGGCTCGCATCTGCCGCACGCGACTGCGCAGTTCGTCCGACTCACTCATGATCACTCCTTGGATGTGCGGGACCCGCCACGGGACCGGGCGTCGCCCGTCCGGTCCCCGGCCGACGTGTCAGGATCGGGACCGGTGCCATGGGCAACTGGACGCACGCGCGCGTGAGCAGCGGGCCTTGGAGCTCAGGAAACCGAGACCGATGCCCAGCATCCAGAAGTCCTTGGCCATCGGGATGCCGTTCTGGGTGGGCCGGAGGCTTCCGGGCTCCCGCAGCCCGGGAACCCGCAGATACAGACCGATCAGGCCCCCGGAGAATCCGGTCAGCGCCAGCCCGGCCAGCCGGGTCGGCACGAATGGGGCGAGCAGCGTTCCGCCGACCGCGATCTCCGACCAGGCGAGCAGTCGGGTGAACCGCTCGGGCTCGATCTTCTTCAGGAACGGGTAGGCGACACAGGCCATGCCGTGCAGGCCCTCGGCCGTCTCCACGTCGGCTTTCAGCATGTCCAAGCCGGAGTTCAGGATGAACGCGCCGGTGGCGAGGCGAGGGGGCACATCGCGCGGTTCGACAGTCGTCGTCATGGGAGCCTCCGTCCTGTACCGGGCCCCTCGTCGAGCTTAGCCAGTAGGTGCCGGTGGCGCTTCACAAGGAGAGTCCCGACCGCGGGCCCGGCGTCGTGACCTCCGCCGGACCCGCCCCGGGTCAGGTGATCGGGCCCGACCCGGAGGATCGGACGAGCCATGGTTCCGGATTCAAGGATTCAGCCGGTTGTGGGCGCTGCCGCCGCGGCCGCATCGCCCGCCACCGTGACCTGCTGTCCCCTGCTCGTGGTCTGCGAGGTGGTGCTCAGGCAGCTTCCGGACGACGGATCGGTGACCGTGGGAAGGCTGCCCGTATGGGCCACGCCCGCCTCGGTGCCGACCGGTTTTCCGTACGTCACGGTGACCCGCTGGCCGCAGCCGGCCGAGAGGTAGGGCTCGATGAAGCCCTGATCGGCGTTCTTGAACCGCCCGGAGGCGGACGGAAGCCCGAAACTGCCGATGTGTGCCACCGGCTCTCCGGTCGCCGTCTCGACGACGTCCCCGGTCATGAGCTGCGTCGCCCCGCTCACGGAGGCCCGCTCGAGCACCAGGGAGTACATCGTCCCCGGTGTGTAGCGGAAGCGGACCGCACAGCTCACTCCGGCGCCGCCGTCGGCTCCGTAGGTGCAGTGGTCGTCCGTTGTCGTGGCGTCGGCGTTGAAGGAGCTGAAGATCGCCTGAAGTACGCGGTTCCCGTTCGCGTCGACGGGCTTGGGCTGGAAGCCGGCGTAGGGGCGTGTGCCGCTCTCCAGGGTGGTGTAGTAGGCGAAGTAGATGCCGGACGCGTCCGGCGCGGAGTCCACGGCCATCGGAAGCGTCAGCGTGGTCACGGGCGTGGGTGCGTTCGTGGTCCAGCGCAGGGTGGGCGTCGAGGCCCACGACTGCCCTGCCGCGCCGACGGCGAGCAGCGTGGTGGCGGCGAGGACCGTGCCCGACCGCACGAGGCGACGCAGTTGTCTGCGGGCGGGGGTCCCGAAGTGTGTGTTTGTGGTGCTCATGTCATCTCCGATCGGTGAGCTTGCTGGGATCGACGGGCGGCTTCGGCAGCCCCAGCGCGGCGAGTGCGGCAACTCCCGCGGAGTCGATCGGGAGAGCCCACTGGCGGACGAAGAAATCGGTGAGCTCGTATCCGGCGGTGCGGGCGGCATAGCCGGCCAGGGCCAGGTACTGGCGGGCGTTGATGACGGGGTCGTGCGTGTAGTCGTCGACCGGGGCGTCGTGCTGGTGCTCGCTGCGCACGAGCCGGTGCAGCTTCGGCCAGAAGTCCTCGCCGAACGCCAGCTCCAACGGCACCGGCCAGGGCGCCCAGGATCGTCCGGCGGCTCGTGGCACGGAGGACGGAGCCTTCCGACGCCCTGGAGGCCGGCCCCGTGTCGTGTCCGGACAGCGGCGAGGCGGCGGCGAGATGAGCCGGAGTGGTGAACGGTGTTCGGGCAGGGCGCATCCGGAAACTCCTATGAGGATCAACGGAATCGGAGTGTTGTACGGGCTGCGCGCCAGCATGTAAGCGATTGCCATAGGGCGCAAGAGGCCCTCAAATGTTTCTGTCTTTTACTATGGCCAGGACATACGCGGGCGACAGTAACCGCTAACACTCTTCGGTATTACGGGTGGACTTGGCGACGCCGGGGCGATTTTGGCCGGATGGCGAGGAATCGGCCACCGGCTCGCAGTCTCTCCGTACCGACGATGTCGACTTCCGTTGATCGCGGAGCAACCTCGGACGCGCGACCGTCGTCTTGATCCACAGCAAGGCGGTTCGCCACAAGCGACAAAAACCGCCTCCGACCCCCACGAACACCCGGGTCCGTCCATCAGGTAACTATGCACGCAATGTATACACTAGGTGCATAGTTGTTTCCCGTCCCGATCCGGCCGCGCATGAAAGGCCCCCATGCACAGCAAGGCACTGGCGCCCGAGTACCAAGGCGCCCTCACCAAGATGTCGGTGAACTCCTCTCTCACAGACGTACTGGCAGAAGGAGTACGTCACTTGAGGGAGGCCGAGCTCTCCGGTTCACCACAGGAGGTGGCCCGGTGCGGGCTCGCCGTCGCCGAGGCGCACCGCAGGCTCGGCAACGTGACGGAAGCCGATCGGGCCTGGAAGGCCAGTTACCGGTCCGCCCGCTCGGCCGGTGACCTCGGGGCAATGGCCTGGGCGTTGTGGAGCGGGGGGACGCTGGCCCGACAGCGCGGTGAACTCAGGCTCGCCTTCCGGCTGTTGGGGCTCGCGGCCGACATGGGAAAGCGCGGCGGGGACATCGTCGCCCGCGGCTACTCCCTCGCCGGCCTCGCGGAGACCGGTCGCATACAGGGCGACTACCGGACCGTGGCCGCACTGCACGAACAGCTGCTCGCCGAAGCACGCGCGCGCGGCGAGGCGCGTCACACCGTGTGGGCGCTGGAGGGAATCGCGCAGATCCACCGCAACACCGGCTCGCTCGACACGGCCCTGGCCATGTTCGAGGAGGCGGCCGAGCTTGCCGGCAACGCGGACGACCGGCGCGGCCGGGCGTGGGCCCTGCGCGGCATGGCCGACATCATCTCCCTGCGGGACGGCGACACGGAGCGCGCCCTCGCTCTGCTCTCGGAGGCCGAACTCACCTGCCGTGAGATGAATCTGTCCAGTGCGCTCGCCTACAACCACAAGATGCGCGCCAACGTCCTCTTCCGCGCCCACCGTTACGAGGAGGCGCGCGAGGTGTACGAGGAAGCGCTCGCGGAGTTCCGCGCCATGACCGAACCCCGGGGTGAGGCGCTGGCCCGGCTCGGTCTCGTCAAATCGCTCGCCCGGCTCGGCCGCGACCGCAACGACACCGCGGCGGATCTGCACGAGTTGCGCCGCACCCTCAGCCGGATCGGTCTGCTCAACGCCCGGGACATGGTGGACAAGGCGTACGCCGAACTCGGCGTGGCCCCGGTCGACGGCGACACGGACGAGGAGAGCGGACGACGATGACACCACCGCCCGCAATCCGGCAGGCCGCGGCGCCGGAGGTGCTCGCCCGCTGCCGCGACCTCGTGCGCCCGGCGCTCGCACAGGCCGTGCGGCGCCTGCATCCGTGGCACGCGGAGATGGCCGCCTTCTCCCTCGGGTGGGACGCGGCGGACGGCAGCCCCGCCCCGGGCTCACAGGGCAAGGGGATCCGCCAGGCCCTCACGCTGCTCAGCGCCGAGGCCGCCGGGGCGCCGGCAGAGGACGCGGTGGTCGGCGCGGTCGCCGTGGAACTGATCCACGTCTTCTCCCTCCTCCACGACGACATCATGGACGGCGACGAGACCCGCAGACAGCGCGCCACCGTGTGGAAGGCGTACGGAACCGGCCCGGCGATCCTCGCGGGCGACGCACTCTTCGCGCTGGCCGTGCAGACCCTGGCCGACTCGCCCGGAAGCCACAGTGCGACGGCGGTCCGGCATCTCGCCGGGACGCTGACCGACCTGGTCCGCGGCCAGGCCGACGACCTGCTCTTCGAGTCCCGGCCGTGGAGCGGGCCCGAAGCGGTCCAGCCGCACGAGTACCGGTGGATGGCCGAACACAAGACAGGTGCGCTGCTCGGCTGCGCGGCGGGCCTGGGCGCGGTGTTCGCAGGTGCCCCGACCCCGACCGTCGACGCGCTCGCCCGAGCGGGCCGGCATCTCGGGGTGGCGTTCCAGGCGGTGGACGATCTGCTCGGGATCTGGGGCGATCCCGAGGTCACGGGCAAGCCCGTGCACAGCGATCTGCGCCGGCTGAAGAAGACCTATCCCGTCCTCTCGGCCCTGGCCACGGACCATCCCGCCGCCCGACGGCTCGCCACGCTGCTCGGCACCGGAAATCCGCTCGACGGCACCGACGCCCGGCGGGCGGCCGAGCTCGTCGAGGAGGCCGGCGGACGCTCCGCCACCCTGGCCGAGGCCCACCGGCAGCTGGACAGCGCTCGGCGCAGCCTGGAGAGCGTTCCGCTCGCTCCATCCGCGCTCGGCGAGATCCTCGCGCTGCTCCCGTTCCTCATCGACCGCACCGGCTGACCCCGGTCCGGCCGACGGTCCCTTCTTCTGCTCGTCTGCTCCTCCGCGCCTCGTCAGCCGGTGAGCCCGGCGATGAGCTCCTGCGCGACGGATGCCGGGGCCCTGGGATGGAGCAGTTCGGTGCGGTGGACCAGGCGCGGGGCGGAGAGCCGGATGCCGGTCGTGCCCGGCAGGGCGGCGGTGAGGGCGAGGGGCAGGGCCGCCAGTCCGTGTCCCGCGGCGACGAGCAGCCCGAGGCCGTGCACATCGGTTCCGCGGTACGTGATGTGCGGGCGGAACCCGTCGGTGTTGGCGGCGGCGCGCAGCTGGGCGAGGGGAACAGCGGTGTCGGGGGCGTCGATCCAGTGGGCGTCGGCGAGGTCGAGGAGGCGCAGGGAGCGCCGGTGCGCCAGCGGGTGGCCCGCGGGAAAGAGAACGGCGAGGGGCTGCTCGGCCACGGCCAGGCCGGTCATGGGCCCCGCGTCGGGCACCGGCAGCGGGTCGCTGGGGGCCGCCGCACCGTCGATCAGGCCCAGGTCCACGGCTCCGGTGAGCACCGCCTGCGCCACCGCTGCCCGTCCGAGCACCTGGACGTCCACGGCGAGTCCGGGCGTGTCGGTGCGCAGGCGGGCCAGCTCCCCGGCGACGGCGGGCGTGAGCGCCGCGGGGCCGCAGGCGAGGGTCAGCCCGGTGGGATGGGTCCGTCCGACCCGGGCGACATCGGCACGGGCCGCGTCGAGGCGGAGCAGCAGCGGTGAGGCGTGTTCCATGAGCCTCTCGCCCGCCGCTGTCGGCCCGACGGGGCGGCGCTCCACCAGCCGGGTGCCGAGATCGTTCTCCAGGGCGGCGATGTGCTGGGACACGGCGGACTGGGTGTAGCCCAGCGCCTGGGCGGCGGCGGAGAAGGAGCGTTGTTCGACGACGGCGACGAAGGTACGCAGCAGATGCGGGTCCATGGGTATCAGTATTGCTAATGCTGGATGCGCAGATCATCGTTGGACGTGATGTGGAAGCTGCGATTCGATGGGGCCATGACCCACACCGCACGTATCGCTCTGGTCGGCGACCGGGATCCGGCCGTCCGCTCCCATACCCGCGTCCCAGTTCTGCTGGACTCCCTGCGCAACCGCGACGGACTGGACCTCGACGCCTACTGGATCCCCACGCAGGAAGCCGTGGAGGGCGTCGAGGGGTTCGACGCGGTCTGGGTGCTGCCCGGCAGCCCGTACCGCAGCGAAGCGGGGGCGCTCGCGGCCATCCGTACCGCCCGTGAGCAAGGCATTCCCTTTCTGGGCACCTGCGGGGGCTTCCAGCATGCCCTGCTCGAGTACGCCCGCAATGTGTGCGGACTGGCGGACGCCGGTCACACCGAGAACGCGCCACTGACCGCCGCCGAGGACGCGGTGCTCATCCCGCTCGCCTGCTCGCTGGTCGGCCACGAGGGTGCGATCGAGCTCACCGACGGGTCGTGGGCCGCCCAGCTCCTGGGCGCCGAGCGCACGGTGGAGCGCTATTACTGCAACTACGGCCCCAATCCCCACCATCTCGACCTGCTGCGGTCGCATGGACTGCGCTTCACCGGCATCGACGACGCGGGCGAGGTCCGCATCGCCGAACTGCCGGCACATCCCTTCTTCCTCGCCACCCTCTTCCAGCCCGAACTGCACGGCGACGGCACCCGGCCCCACCCCTTGATCACAGGGCTGGCCGAGGCGGCCGTCCGACATGCGAAGGGCACGCACTGATGCGGATCCAGAACGCCACCTCCAGGGGCTGGAGAACGCGGGCGGCGGCCGTGGTCGCCGCCTATCTGCGAGCCTGCACGGTCCCCGACGCCTGCGCCACCAGCCCCCTCGCGCCGGTTCCGGACGCCGCGCTGACCGCCGCCCGCGTCGACGCGCCGGGTCACCCCTATGCCCGGCCCGGGGGCTCGTAGCAGGTGGTCCAGCCGCGGCGCAGGTCCCAGGTGCCTCCGTCGGCGCAGGCGCCGCGCAGACCGTGGACGGTGTCGGCGCCGGCGAGTTCGACGAGTCGCGGGGTACCGAGCGAGGAGAAGCCGAAGGTGCGGTCCGCCGCCCAGTCGGTGGACCGGCGCAGGCGCCGGGCCAGCCGGGCCACGCCGCGCGGAGCCCCGGCCAGCACCCACCCGTCCGGGGACTGGGCGGTCAGCCGCCGGGCCGGACGGAGCCACGAGGCGGCGTCCTCCGGCCAGTCGACGACGACGAGCACGTCCTTGTCCAGGTCCTGCCAGCAACGTACGAACGCCTGCGCGGCGTCGACGGATTCGGCGTCGCGACCGTGTCCTACGGCGACGGACCGGATGCGCGAACGCGGCGCGGTCAGCAAGCCGATCAGAGCGGCCAGCTCCGCTTCGGTGTGTGCGTGCGGTGCGGGGCTGTCGACGTCAGAGGTACTGAGGCCGGGTGACGTACTCCGCGCGGCATCCGCGAAGTGTCCTCGGGCGACCGTCCGTTGTGCGGAGGGGCGATCCAGCCGCCCGCACGACCGCCCGGGGCGGGGCTCGGTGGCGTCGTTCACCGGGCGTCGTGGAAGACGAGGCCGAGGGTGCGGCGCCGGCCGGAGCGGACGGTGCTGACACCGTGCCGCATGGGCGCGACCGACCAGCCGCGCTTGGAGGCGACCGGCCGGTCACGGGTGGTGAAGACCAGCCCGTGGCCCTGGAGAAGGGTGGTGGCCGATCCGCGTGACTGCGCGCGGGGCCGCTGTTCGGTCATGAGGAACTCACCACCGGTGTAGTCGGCGCCGGGCACATCGAGGCCGATGACGACCTGGAGCGGGAAGAGCATGTCGCCGAACACGTCGCGGTGCAGGGCGTTCCAGTCCCCGGCGCCGTAACGCAGCAGGATCTGGGCGGACTTGGACTGCCCCGCCGCATGACACGTGCCGAGCCACTCGGCCAGATCGTCGGGCCACGGCGCGGCCGTGCCCAGCTTCGCGGACCAGTCACGGGCGATGTGCAGCAGGTGCGGATAGAACGCCTCACGCAACTCCCCCACCATTTCGGGCAGATCGTGGGTGAAGTAGCGGTACTGGCCGGAGCCGAAACGGTGGCGGGCCATGTCGACGGTGGAGCGGAAGCGCTCGGTCTCGTCGTACAGAGCGGCGATCTCCCGGCACTGAGCGGGGGTGAGCAGCCGCCCGGTCGGCGCGCTGCCGTGGGCGGCGAGCTCGTCGGTGAGCGCGGTCCAGTCGGTGGCGTCCACCAGGTCGCGCACGGTTCCGGCCGGGCGGGCCGGGTGTGTGGTGTCGGTCATGGGTCTGATTCCCTGTTCCCCAGGCTTCCGCCTGTCGGTCGTGCGCTCAGCGGGCATGGTGATGGTGCCGTGCCGAACGGGGTGCCATCGGCAGCCGTTCCTCCCCGGACCGGCCAACCGCGGCCCGGGAAGTTCGTTCCCCGGCCCGGCTCCGGCTCCTCCTCGATGGGGTGTGGTCGTCCCCACCCGGCGTCGCGACGGGTGGCCCCGTGATCCATGCTCGCTGACCGCCGGCACCGGATCTGGCGCTATTCGGACATTGCGCTGCGCAGCAGTGCCCGACGTGCGAGACGCGACCTGAGAGGTGCGACGTGCGCTGCACGGAAGCGGTGTTCTCCCGCTGGTACAGCCGTACGGGAGACGCGCTCGACCGGCCACGGGCGACCGGTCTTCGCGCCGGGTCCTGCCTGACGTCCGACGGTGGAAGGACACCGTGCGTCGGTCGTTGCGTGCCGGGTCCGGCACGAGGGGTGGCCCGTCGGCGGGCCGGTTCCCGGCCCGCCGCGAGATCACTTCACCGTGACGGCATCACCCGTCGAGACGACCTTCATGGTCGTATTCGTACCGAGGAACGCCCAGCGCCAGCTGCCCGAAGCGGCGGCCTTCACCGTCGTGCGGAGGTGGCCCTTGCTGTCCGTGGTCGCGGTCTTCACCGTGCTGTACCTGCCGCCCGGCTTCTTGTACTGAAGCTTCACCACCTGCTTGGTGAACGCGTGGTACTTCAGGTCCGTCCAGTTGGCCCGTGACAGCTTTCCGGTGACGGTGAGCGTGCCGCCCTTCCGCACGGGCTCGGGCGCGGCGTCGGTGGTCAGGGTCGCGGCACGCTTCATCTTGAACGAGGCGATGCTGTCCGAGATCCAGTAGTCCCCGTCATTGGCGTGGACCGTGGCGCTGACCTGCCAGTCGCCCGCGACCGCGTTGGCGTCCCAGCCCTCGTTGCCGCTTCCGTAGGAGTCGATCCACGACGGGTCGAATTCCATCGTCGCGGTGCACACGGAGGTCGTCGTGCTGGTCTTCTTGCATGTCGTACCGAGGTAGTCCACCGGTCCGTGACCATTGGTCCGGTTGAACGCGGACACCGAGCTGACCTTCTTCACCCCCGAGTTGTCCTTGATCGTCATGGTGATCGGGAATCGCTTGACGTTCTTGATCCCGACGATCACGCTGCCGCCGTCATTCACGACGGTCTTGGTGACCCGGATGTCACCGCGCCCCTCCGCGTGTGCGGCCGGCGCCACCATGACCGCGGCGGCAACCGCTCCCACCGCGGCGAGCGCGGCGATTCTTCTGTGCATGTCCCACCCCTGTTCTGCCCCGCCCGGTGGCGGGGCAACAGAGTAACGATCACCGTGTGGCGTCCCGCACCGGGACCGCCTACGCTCCGGCCGCCGCACGCGCGACCTCGACCAGAGCCGCACCTCAAGGCCGTTCCGGCTTCCGGGCGGGACAGCCGGCGAGTTGCCTACAGTTTCGCCGTCGCGGACAGCACCGACGCGGCGCTGGGCAGTGTCGCGGTCAGCAACGTCGATCCCCGGCACGCCACCGGTTGGGTCTCCTACTGGACCGCCTCCGCTGCCCGCGGCAGGGGCGTGGCAACCCACGGCTTCCGGGCGCTGGCCGACTGGTGTCTCGCCGATCTGGGACTGTTCCGCCTGGAACTGGGGCACCGCACCGACAACCCCGCTTCCTGCCGAGCTGCCCTCGCGTCCGGCTTCACCGCCGAGGGTCTCCAGCGGCAGAAGCTCGCCTACGACGGCATCCGCTACGACGTCGAGATGCACGCACGCCTCGCGACGGACCCGCAGCCTGCCCAACAGCCCCTGGCGAAACCATGACTCGGCCTCCGGGCGACGGCGGACTCACCGGTCCCACCACCCGGCCCCGTCCTCGGGTCGACCGGGCCCGGATCGAGCTTTCCACGGTCGAAGAGGCAGACCCGTGGGTGTGCTGATCACGAGACTCCGGTGCTCGGGTCGCGGGTGATCAGGTCGGCGACCCGAGCGACCATCCGGCTCTCCCCGCCGTTGCGGACGGACGTCGGATGGTACGCGAGCACGAAGCGGCGCTCCTGGTCACGAGTGGAGAACGCGGCGTTCTTGTAGCCGTACGTCTCTCCGGTCTTGCCCCAGAGGGTGACTCCGTTGACGGTGGCCTGCTGCAACCCGGTGCTGTAGCGGGCCGGGGAGCCGTCCAGCATCCGTACGTCGTCCGGAGGCAGGGTGAACAGCAATTGCAGCAGCTCCGGTGGGAGCAGTTCGCCGGAGAACAGTGCGGCGAGCATCCGGTCGAGGTCTCCCGTGGTGGAGATCATGTCGCCTTCGCCCCGGCTGGCGGACTGGTCGTATGCGGTGATGCCCCGCAGGCTTCCATCGGCCATGGCCAGGTATCCGTGCACGTGACGACCGTGGATGCGCGGGTCGTCGCCGGTCACGGCGGTGCGCGCCAGGCCCAGCGGGCGCAGAATGCGGGCCGTGACGGCCTCCCCGTACGGGCGGCCGGTCACCTTGTCGATGATCAGTGCGGCCAGGACGTAGTTGATGCCGCGGTACTCCTGCCGGGTGCCCGGGGCGAACTTCAGCGGTCCGTGCGTCGCCGTCGCCACCCATTCCTGTGGTGTCCAGTGGTCGAAGCGGTGGCGGAACACCTCCTGCGCGGTCGCCGGCTCAGGGATGCCGATGTGGTCCGGTATCCCGCTGGTGTGGTTCAGCAGGTGCGCCACGGTGACAGCGGCGAACCGGTCCGGCAGCAGACCCGGGAGGACGCGCCGCACCGGCGCGTCCAGCACAACCCTGCCCTCGGCCACCAGTTGCAGCACCACCGTGGCGACGAAGACCTTGGTGATGCTGCCGATCCGGACCTTGTCGTGCACCGTCACCGGCCGCTGCGTCCTGATGTCGGCCACGCCCGAGGTGCCGTACCAGTGGCCGACCGTGCCGCCGACTCGCAGCTGGGCCGCGGTCGACGGCGGGTGCTCCAGGTCGTTGATCGCCGCCCGCAGGGCCGTGGGATCCAGCGGCGGGAGAGGAACGGGAGAAGCGGTGGCGCGGCGCGCGGGCAGCACCGCGGCGGCGGCCAGCGCGGCGGCCCCCGACATGGCGAAGCCCGCAAAGGCCCTTCGTGACGTGCGCGTTGAGGTCATGCCCCTCACACTGCCGACGGACACGCGCCCGAACATCGGGGCCGCCCCGGAGCGCTCCCCCATCACCCCCTGAGCTGTCCCGCACACCGGTGGCCGTCCTGGCAACCTCACGCGCTCGGTGCAACGCGCTAGAAACTAGGGGCGGGGGTGGAAGCCTGACCGCGCCCGATCATGAAACCCGGTGAGCCGCCGGTTCCCCTCCACCGAAGCATGCTGCTGCCGGACGCCTCGAAGATCTCGACGTCATCCCTGCCGCGCCCCCGCCAGCCGCCCCCGTGCAGCGGCCTGGATCCGGGAGGGCCCGAGCCCCCACTGGAGGGTGCGTCCGACGGCCGTCGCCAGGGGCCGGTCCCAGCCGGTGCGGACGGGGGCCGGGCGGTGGATGCCGAGTTCGGTGCGGGCCCAGTCGGGGAGGAGTCCGACCGAGGCGTTCGTGAGCAGGCCTACGACCAGCCGCTCCCGTCGTGTGCGTCCGAAGCGGCGGAGGAACAGTACCGAGTCCAACGCGGCCGGAGTGGCGTGGAGTTGAGGGCGGAGGCGAGCCAGGTACCGCTCGGCTTCGAGGGACGTGCGCGGTACGTTCCGTGCGCCCAACGCCTCGGCCACGGGGGCGGCTTGGCGGTAGTAGGCGTCGCACTCGGCGGGGGTCAGTCGGAGCGGCCGGGGTGCGTAGGTCTGGTGGCCGGCGAGGAAGCTGCGTACCTCGGCGGTGTGCACCCAGGTGAGCAGGTCGGGGTCGTCCGCGCGGTACGGCCGGCCGTCGGGGGCGGTGCCGTGCACCCGGGTGTGGATCCGCCGGACGAGGTCGATCACCTCGCGGGCGGCGGCCGAGGAGCCGAAGGTGGTCGTGGTGATGAACCGCACGGTTCCGTTCAGCCGCCCGACCGGATCGGCGCGGAAGTCGGAGTGCTGGTCGACCCCCGCCATGGCCAGCGGATGCAGCGACTGGAGCATGAGCGCGGCGAACCCGCCGGTGAGCATCCCGGTGGCCTGCCCATGCACCCGCCACACCGGATCCCCCGGCGCGATCCCGAACAGCCCGGGATCACCGGGCGGCCCCGCGTACCGCTCCAGCTTGAGATTCCCGCCGTGCATGGTCGCCGTTAGTTCCGCCGCGATCCGTTCCCGCAGTCCCACCAGCACCTCCAGGATCCGTGTCCCTCAGCCGAGGGTACCGACCCGCCCGGCGAGCACAGCCACGAGGATGAGCAGTCCGCACAGAGGATTGGTGCCGAACGCCCGCCCGCAGGCTCCGACATCCGCAGGGTCGGCCCGCCACACCTGCCATCCCAACTGCCCTGCGACCACGCACAGTCCGGGCCAGTACAGCGGCCCGAGCCCGGCCACGATCCCGAACCAGGCGAGCAGCACCACACACCCCGCGTACACGCCGCCCACCACCACCCGGCTACGCCGCCCCAGCAGCACGACGGCCGACCGCACCCCGGCCCGCACATCGGCCTCCCGGTCCTGGCAGGCGTAGATCACGTCTGTCCCCACGGCCCAGCAGATCAGCGCCCCGTACAGCACCCCGCCCCCGAGCCCGAGCCCTCCGGTGAGCAGGCCGTACACCAGCGGCACCGTCCAGTTGATGGTGATCCCCAGCCACACATGCGGCCAGTGGGTGACCCGCTTCATATACGGATATACCGCCGCGAGGGGCGCCCCGGCCGCCGCCCACACCACGGCCTCCACACTCCAGAACCCCATCACCAGCGGAGCGACGGCCCCCACCACGACACACAGCACCAGTGCCCGCCCGGCCGCCAGCCGCCCGGAGGCGACGGGCCGCCCCGCCGTACGCGGCACCTGTGCGTCGAACCGCGCGTCCAGCACATCGTTGAGCCCGCAGGCGGCCCCTCTCGACAGCACCCCGTACACCAGGAGCAGCAGCCCGAGCAGGCCCCCGTCCCGGGGCCCGGCGATCGCTCCCAGGGCGATCCATCCGGGCACCACCAGCAGCCAGGCCCCCACCGGCCGGTCCAGCCGCAGCAACTCCAGATACGGCCGCACCCCGGCGGGGGTCCGCCCCACCAACCGGGCGGCACGGCCTTTGGCCGGGACTTGAGTCGGGACTTGGGCCGGGGCTTGTGAGGCGACGGTCATACCGATTCATGTCCCTCTCCAGGGGGATTGCATGCCGATCGGTCCAACCTAGCCCCGGCTAGGTTGTGCCTTCAAATGATCTGGAGCGGTAGATCATGGTCGGGTGATACGTCGACATGAACTGTCCGATGCCGAGTGGGAGTTCGTCCAGCCGCTGCTGCCCAAGTCGTTGCGGGGCAGGAAGCGGCTGGACGACCGCACCGTGCTCAACAGGATCGTGTGGAAGTTCCGTACCGGGACGGCTTGGCGGGGCGTCCCTGAGCGGTACGGTGTGTGGGCCACGCTGCACACCCGGTTTCGCCGGTGGGCCCTGGACGGCACGTTCGAGCGGATGCTCCAGGCCGCCCGGGCAAGGGCGGACTCGACCGGCGGCATTGACTGGCTTGTGTCGATCGACTCAACCGTGGTCCGTGCCCACCAGCACGCTGCCGGGGCCCGAAAAGGGGCTCCGTAACCGGGGGCTCGGTCGGTCCCGAGGTGGCCTGACCAGCAAGATTCACCTGGCCTGCGATGCCCTGGGGCGCCCGCTCGCCTTCACTGTCACAGGCGGGAACACCAACGACTGCACCCAGTTCACCGCCGTGATGGACGCGATACCTAGAACCAGGCAGTCCGCCCGAAGGCGGCGAGGTACGCGCGCCGCGCCGCCGCCGTGCCGCGGACCCCCCGAACGAGCACGACCACCAGCGCCACGACGAACAGTGCGGCAGAAACGCCTGTCGTGAGAAGGCCGGCCCCGGCACCTGCGCCGATGGCTCCGCACACGCGGCATCCAACACCGCATCGCACGCAAGGGCATCGAGTCCCCACAGCGACTCGGGCGCCACCGCTGGGCGGTCGAGCGGAGCGTGCCCTGGATGGCCGGCTGCCGACGCCTGCACCGCCGCTACGAACGCAAGGCCGAACGCTTCCTCGCCTTCGTCGGCATAGCCGCCGTTCTCATCTGCCATCGCCGTCTCACCACTCAGTTGACGGTCTAAAACACTTCAGGCAGGGCGGTTGCGATCCAGAAAAGCCCGATCAGAACGCCTCCTCCTCCCATCAGACGAAACGTCCCAGCTGTTGCGCTTCCCATTGCCACGCGGCAGGAATAGTAGGGAAAGAGCCGATCTGCGAGGTTCCACGGGTTAGCCGCGAGGCAGATCCCGAAGCCAGCGACGACGGCTCCCACCATGACAGCAAGCATCAGCCACTCTTCCTACGCTCGTGCGTTCAACAGATGAGTTCCTGTCTTCATGCCCCGCTGCCTGAGCAGCCGATCGCACAACGAACTCGATCGCTGACCCTCATTCAAGCGACCCGCCATAAGGAATGACCACTGAAGCGTGTTGCAGAAGCCTGTGACATCCAGCCCCGGCCGGCGGGACGCAGCACGCCCCGAACTGCCGCCCTGAACCTACTAATTCGTATTAGTACCTTGACTTCTTCCATCGGCTGGTTCGAAGCTGAGCGCCACCCACCGTGAGCACGCATGAGTGAGGACGCCATGAGTGAGATCACCCGCAGAGGGTTCGGCCGCATGGCCGGGCTGGTTGTGCTGGCCGCAGGATTCACCGCCGGGACGGGAACCGTGAGCGAGGCCGCTGCCGCCGCCACGGCCCAGGAACCGTTCGAGGTGCGCCACCTCAGTTCGTTCGACCAACGGCGCTATTTCACGTACCCCACCCACAACGGCTTCGTCGATGCCGACCGCATCGTGCTCGGTCAGCGGGAGACCGGGGCCACGAGCCTGTGGGAGGTGAATCTTCGCTCCGGCAAGGAGCGGTTCCTGGCGCGATTCGCCACTCCGGCGGACGACCGGAATCCGTTCGTCTGGTGGAACATCCACTCCGGACGCCTCGTCACCTGCGCCGAGAACGCGGTCTGGCTGATCGACCTGGCCGATCCCTCGCCCGTAAAGCTCTACTCACCGCCGCCGGGCCGCGCGCTCAGCGTCGTCGTCAATCTGCATCCGGCGGGCGACCGGGTGCTGTGCAGCCACTACCCGGCACCGATCACCGCCGGACCGACCACAGCGGTGGAGATCGAGCTCACGGGCGGCCGGGTCAGAGAGGTCTTCTCGGGGGGCGTGTTCGCCACCCACTTCCAGTACAGCGCCCACGATCCCGAATGGATCGGCTATTCGCTCGGCGGCAACATCCTCGCCTGGGCGCTGCATCCGGTCCACGCGCCGCACGGCAAGCTGATCTGGGACCAGGCCGCCGCGGGCGTACCGATCGGCACCCACAACGTGTGGAAGTCCCGTGCCGACACCGGCTGCCTCGCCGTGGGCATCGGCGGCAGCGCCTCGGGACTGTGGATGGTCCACCCGGACGACCGGCCGGACCGGCTGCTGGCGCCGGGGCCCTCGGGCACGAACGGCGCGTACAACCACTGCGACCTCACCGCGGACGGCCGCTGGGCCGTGACCGACACCAACGGTCGCAACGGCTCGGCACGGGGGCAGGTGGGGGCGGTGGCCCTGGTGGACCTGACAGGCGTACACCCACCGCGCACGCTCGGCCCGGTGGGCTGGGGATCCGCCCATCCCGGCCACCCCCATCCGGCCTTCTCACCCGATGGCCGCATGGTCGCCTACACCGACACGGAGGCCGCCACCGACCGCACCCGGGTGGTCCTCTGCGACTCGCACGGCAGCTGGACGCCACGCCCCCTGAACTGGATGGCAGAGGCGGAGGCGCTCTCCTTCACCACCTCGGGCGGCCGCGCCGAGGTCTTCGCCGATGCCCAATGCGGCGCCGGTCAGGGGCTGTTGTTCACACCGGCCGCCACCGGCGATGCGCTGACCTTCGAGTTCCAGCAACCGGAAGCCGGCCTGCGAACCCTGCGGTTGCGGGTGAAGCGGCACTACTCCCGGGGCATCTACCGGCTCTCGGTGAACGGCACCACGGTCGGAGAGCCACTCGACCTCTACAGCCCGGTCATGACCTACGCCGAGCCGGAGTTCGCCCAGGTCGCCCTGCGGGCAGGACGCAACACACTCCGCCTGACCCACCTCGGTCGGTACGCCGACAGCACCAGTGTCCCCGGGACGTGCGCCGTCGACCGTATCGGCGTGCGACACCCCGGTTAGACGTTCGGCCGAACGAGGAATGAGGGGTGAGGGGCGAGGGTCTTCCAGGGATGCCGCCTCACCCCTCGCGCCGTCACAGGCCGGAGTCGCGGTGAGTGGTGCGGCCGTCGACCACGGTGAGCACGACGGGAAGGCCGGCCAGGTCGGCCGCGGGCGTGGTGAGCGGGTTCTCTCCGCGAACACGGTGAGATCCGCGCGGCGGCCGATGGCCAGGCGTCCCGACTCGTGTTCCTCGCCTGCCGCGTAGGCAGGGGAGGGTCACGGCCTGGAGCGCTTCGAGGGCGGTGAGAGCATGGCCGGGGCCGTGCGGGGGCTGGGTGAGGTCGCGGGTGGGGCGGCGGTGGCGGGCTCCGGCCATCACCGTGAGCGGGTGGTAGGGAGCGACGGGCCAGTCGGAGTCGAGGACGACGGTGGCGCCCGAGTCCCACAGATCGCGGCAGCGCCAGGCGCGCGCGGCGCGCTCCTCGCCGAGCCGCCGGAACCAGTTGTCGGCGTGGTCGGCGCGGGTGAAGTCGCAGCAGTGCGTGGGCTGCAGGGACGCGATGACACCGAGTTCACCGAAGCGGCGCAAGGTGTCGTCGGGGACGGTCTCTATGTGCAGGTGACGGCGAGAAGGGTGGGCGCGGGTGCCGCGTGTGTCGCGGGTGCCGGACACCGTCAGGACGGCGTCGGCGGCATACCCGTGCGTCTGCTCGCCGCCACCGTGCTGGAGGAAGCCGCGACGGTCGAGGAAGCGCTCGAACTCGTCCGGGCCGCGGGCCGGGACGGCGCGGGTCCGTCCCGGGCCGCCCCCGATGCCCGGCGGTCAGGGCAGCAGTACCAGCTTTCCTCGTACGTGCCCCTCCTCGCTCAGCTCCTGCGCCTTCGCCGCATCGCCGAGTGCGAAGGTCTGCGCGACCGGCACCGTCAGGCGGCCCGCCGCGGCGGTCCGGGCGTTCTCCGCGAGCCGCTCGCCGGCCCGCTCGATGCCTCCGCCCGAGAAGGCCACTCCGTACTTCGCCGCGTCCGCGTCAGCGATGGTGACGATCCGCTCGGTCGTGCCGCCGCGCAGCTCGATGGAGTCGGGCAGCGCGCCCTGCCCGGCCGCGTCGAAGACCGCGTCCACGCCTTGCGGGGCGGCCGCCCGTACCCGGTCCACCAACCCTCCTCCGTACGCCACCGGAATGGCACCCAGCTCGCGCAGATACGCGTGGTTCGCCGGAGAGGCCGTCCCGATCACCGTCGCGCCGCGGGCCAGCGCCAGCTGGACGCCGGCCGAGCCGACGCCTCCGGCCGCGCCGTGCAGCAGCAGGGTGTCACCGTCGCCGACCCCGAGCTCGTCGAGCACTCGCGCCGCCGTCTCCGTCGCGATGGGCAGGGCGGCCGCGTTCTCCCAGCTCAGCTCGGACGGCTTGAGGGCCACGGTCCCGGTGTCGGCCAGCGCGAGGGTGGCGTAGGCGCCGGTGGCGCTCCAGCCGAGGACCTCGTCACCGACCACGAAACCGGTGACTCCGTCACCCACCTCGTCGACGACCCCGGCGAACTCGTTGCCCGGCGTCGCGGGGAGGGCGGTGGGGAACATCTGCTCCATCCAGCCCCTGCGGATCTTGTAGTCCAACGGGTTCACTCCGGCGGCCCGCACCCGCACCCGGATCTGCCCGGGGCCGGGGTGCGGATCGGGTGACTGCACGAGGTGCAGCACATCAGGTCCGCCGAACTCCTCGAAAACAATCGCTTCCATCCCTGTCTCCTATGTCGACATGCCGCGTGCCCGGACAAGCCGCGTGTGATCCAGCGTCGATCTTCCCGGCTGCGGACCCGGCCCGCCCTCCGAGCGGTTCCACCTGGCCGAAAGGCGGGCCGCGCGGGTGACGCCGGTCGGGGTTTGAGGAACATCCGCGTCGGATCGAGCGCTGAGCCCCCGTCGGTCCAGGTGGGAGGCTGACGGCGAGGCCGTGGAACTGCTGCGTGGCACGGCGGCGGTGTACACCTGACACACCCGACGCGGCGCGGTGCTGTCCTGGACCGGCTGGTGCGCCGAGCGCGGCTACGACGGGCCGGTGGTCCCGGCCTGGTGAAGCGGCTTCCGCCGCCGGGCTCCGACACCCCGGTGCGCTCGAAGACGGCGATCGACCGGCTGATCGCCCGCCGGGACGTCCACCTGCGGGCGAAGACGCCGTGGCAGCTGCTCCATTCCCTGAACTGGCGATGGCCGGGCGAACCGACGGGAGGGAAGATCGTGATTCTCTCGGCTCGCCTCAGCGCCAGGAACTACTGTGGCGAGCATGGTCGAACACGATGCCCACAGCGCCACCCGCGAGGCCTACGATGCTGCTGCCACCACCTATGACCAGCTGTTCCGCGACACGCTGCGTGACAGGCCGTTGGACCGCGCGATCTTGAGTGCCTTCGCCGAGGTCGTACGTGCGAGTGGGGATGGTCAGGTCGCGGACCTGGGGTGTGGGCCTGGGCATATCACCGCTCATCTGGACCAGTTGGGGCTGGCGGCGTTTGGCGTCGATGCCTCTCCTGCGATGATCGAGTTGGCTCGACAAGCCAATTCGGACCTGCGGTTCGACGTGGGCTCGATGGCCGCGTTGAACATCGCTGACGGCGTGCTGGGCGGCGTACTCTCACGTTGGTCCATCATCCACACTCCGCCGCAGGAACTCCCCGTCATCCTGGCGGAGTTCCACCGCGTGCTGGCACCTGGCGGCCACCTTCTGATCGGCTTCTCGGCCAGCGACGGCCCGTCTCACCCGACGCAGGTCTTCGATCACGCAGTCGCGCCTGCCTATCGGTGGTCGCCTGATCACCTCGCCACGATGCTGCGTGAGTCCGGGTTGGCCGAGGTGGCTCGGATGGTTCGCGAGCCTGAGCCCACCGACCGACGGCAGTTCCAGGAGATTCAACTGCTCGCCCGCAAGGCCTAGGCCCTGTCCGGCCGAACGCACGACCACATCCGACTTGCCGGAAGGCGCCGAGCCACATGACCGCGTCGGCCGCGGCAGGAAGCTCCTGGACCTCCCCGGTATCCTCCGGACCACCACGACCGGTCCTGCCACACGCGTGCGCCGCTCCGAGGAGATCCTGGACGTCGACATCGAGGAACTGGGCCTGGCCGGCCGCCGCTGCCCGGTGAAGTCGAAGGGTGCCCAGCCGCAGGTCCGCCGGCGGGGTGCGGTGCGCGAAGGGTACGCGCTGGAGACGGGGTGCTGGGATGCCGGGACCGCCCGGTTGCTGCCGAGGCCGATCGGGACCGCACCCCGGGCCGGTGTTCGTCACCCATCGCCGTCCCGGCCCGGACAAGGTGGTCTCCCCACGCGATGTCTGCCCGTCCACAGGGCCGGCCCGTCTCTCGTACGGGCAGGCCCGCGCGTTGCTGGACCAGCGCACCACTCTGCGCGGGCCGGGCACGGGCTGGGACCTGCACGAGCGCCGTCACTCCGGGCTGACGCACCGCGGCGAGGCCGGGGCGAGCCTGCTGATGCCGATGGCCAAGTCCTGGCACAAGAAGCCGGAGAACGTCCATCGCTGCTTCAAGCCGTCGCCGGAGACGATCGGCGAGGTGACCAGTCTGCTCGCGCCCGGCGACAGCCGCCGCTGAGCCGGGTACCGAAGCCCTGGAGTCCACTTGGCCGGCTCCGCACAAGAAGCCGGCCCCCAGCGCGACACGGCTGGATTCCACTTGCGCGGCTCGCCGGGATCGTCGGCCGGCTCTCCTCGCCCATGCCGTATGCATAGGCCCCTGCGACGACCCTGCGCTCACTGTCAACTCGTGGCGTCGGGGGCGGACGCGGGCGCGGGTTGGGGAACATCGCGCATGCGGCGGAGCGGGGAGAAGAACACGAACCAGCCGGCCGCCCAGGAACCGATGAACGCCAGCCAGAGTGCGGGCCGCACCCCGATCAGGGTGCCAAGTACCCCGCCGAGGGCGCCGCCGAGCGGCAACGTGCCCCACACGACCCAGCGGACGGCCGCATTCATCCGGCCCATCAGCTCCGGCGGTGTCACCGATTGCCGGTAGCTGAGCTGGGCGATGTTGTAGACCATCCCCGAGAAGTACGCGATGCCCCAGCCCAGCGGGAACAGCAGCACTCCCCAGCCCTGCCAGGCGGCCGCCGCGATGACCTGCGGCGCGCTGAAGACCAGCATCGACACCCAGATGATGCGCGCCGAGCCGACCTTCTTGGCGAGCCGGCCGGCGAACGCTCCCCCGGCAATCCCGCCGATGGCCGCGCCCGCCATGATCAGCCCGGTCAGCGCGGGACGCACGTGCAGCACCCGGACGAGGAAGACCATCGCCAGCGCCGTACTCATGCCGCTGAACAGGTTCGCGGTGCCCGTGCACGCCACGACCCTGCGCAGAATGCTGTGCCCGAAAACGAACTTCAGCCCCTCGGCGATCCGGCGCCGCAGTGTCTCGTCCGCCGACCGCTCCGGCGGCGGCTCCTCCCTGGTCCTGATCCCGAGGATCGACAGGGCCGAGACCGCGTAGGAGACCGCATCGGCCGTCATCGCCCCCGCGGCGCCGAACAACCCGACCAGCCCGCCGCCCAGACTCGGTCCCCCGAGCTGCGCGAACGCCTGGGTGGTCCCGAGCTTGCCGTTGGCGCTCATCAGGTCGTCGGCGCGGATGAGTGACGGCACATAACTCTGGTACGAGACATCGAAGAACACCGAGCACACGCCCGCCGCCACCGCGACCACGTACAGCTGCGCCATCGTCAGGACGCCGAACGCCGCCGCCACCGGAACCGAGCCGATGATCGCCAGACGGAGAACGTTGCAGACGATCATGATGGAACGCTTGGCCGCGCCGTCCACCATCGCACCCGCCGGCAACGCGATCACCGCGAACGCCAGCGTGGTGGCCGCGGTCAGCAATCCGACCTGGAACGTGCTCGCGTTGAGCGCGACGACCGCGAGCAGCGGTAGAGCGACCTGGGTGACCGCCGATCCCATCTCACTGACCGTCTGGCCACTCCACAGCAGCATGAAATCCCGCTGCCGCCATAGGCTCGGACTATCGGTCTCCGACCCGACATCCTGCACATCCTTCGCCAATTCCGTCACAGCACCAACTCCGTTCTCAGGTCCACGGCCTGAACCATGCCGCTGGTCACCAACACGCCGACACGGTGCTCTCGGTTCTCGCCCCAAGTACCGCACGCTCGTCAGCTGGACAGCGGACCCCAGCCGGCTGTGTGCACGCCGCTCGGCCTGCGCCTTCTCCCGGTCCGCATCGTCCAGGGAGAAGAACCGCCCCTGCTCCGTCCGCGACTGCGCCCCGAAGAACGCCCCGTGCCGGGCTGCCTGCTCATCCGTCGGAGACTCGATCGCCACCGCGGCCCTCCGAAGATCGACAACATCGCCCCGCGAGGACCCCGCTGCACGATCAGCCCTGGTCAACGGCGCCTCGGAGCAGGCCCCGGCCCCCGTCATCGCCCAAGCACTGGGCTGCCACGACAAGAGCACCACCCACATCGTCACCGACGCCGGCCCCCCCCTGGAAGAACTACGCACCCGGCGACCACGCACGCTGAACGGCCCCGCCTTGAGCTACGCGTCGGGCGAAAGATCACCCTGCTCGGCTGCCTTCACCCCACAGTGGTGACCATGCTGAACCGGGTAGCCGTCCTGTCCGACATTCACGGAGTCCTGCCAGCCCTGGATGCAGTGCTCGCCGAACCAGACGTCAGCACCGCCGATCAGATCGTGCTCACCGGCGACATCACCGCCGGCCCACAACCGACCCAGGTTCTCGACCTGCTGACCAGCCTCGGCGACCGCGTCATCTGGATCAGCGGCAACGCCGACCGTGAACTCCTTGAATACCGCCGGGGGCAACGCGACACGATCCCCGACCCGATCGCCCCCTGGGCAGCCGAACAGCTCCGCGAGGACCATCTCGACCTCCTCGGCTCGTTGCCACGATCGGCCTCCCTGTCCCTGCGTGGCCTGGGGAAGGTGCTGTTCTGCCATGCCACCCCCCGTGACGACGAGGAGGTCGTCCTGGTCGACTCCCGCCTTGACCGCTGGGAGGAAGTCTTCAACGGACTCGATACGGACATCCGCACCGTGGTCTGCGGCCACACCCACATGCCGTTCGTCCGCCTCGCCCACGGCCGGCTCGTCATCAACCCCGGCAGCATCGGCATGCCCTACGGAAGAACCGGAGCACACTGGGCCCTCCTGGGCCCTGGCGTCGAACTGCGAACCACGAACTTCGACATCGCGGCCGCCGCCACCCAGGTCGGTCAGGACTCGTCCTACCCCGAAATCACCGAGTGGGTCGACTACTTCCTGCACGCGCGCGCGACCGACGCAGACGCCCTCAGAGCCTTCGCCCCACGAGACGGGCGCGACCACACACCATGACACCCGCCCCCTTCCATGACATCGGGCAGCCGAACACCGACCACACGATCAACGACGCATAGCAATCTCAACCCCCCGGTCGTGCGCCGGCCGCCACGGCGCTGATCACCGCGTCCGGGTTGGCCGCCCGTCCGCCCGGCGGGCTGTTCCCGGGCTGTGCGGGCAGCCCGGACCGCCGACGGGACGGAAGCGATACGCTCGTCTTGTAGGCACGCGATCCGACCACGGAGGCGGCCATGAGAGAGAACATCGAGTACCCGACACCGTCGCAGGCCGAAGGCGAGAGGCTGGACGAGGACAGGGATCCGGCCGAGGAGCGGCACCCCGCCACCAGGCGCACCCAGCCGTCGCAGGCGGAGGGCGAGCGCCGCGCGGAGGACGAGGAGACCTGACACGGGCGGTATCCGTACGGCGGCCCCGCCGTGCGGATACCTGGGTCGGTCAGCCGGCCGAACCGCCGGGGCCCCGGCCTTCGGCGGGCAGGCGCGGCACCTGCAGCCGCGTGGCTGCTCCTTCCCGCAGGCGCGGCCTCACGGCTCTTCGGCCCATACGCACGCGCGAACGAGGCGATGATCCGGCGCGCACGAGGGTGGGCCGTCCTGCGCGGTGTTTCCCTCATCGGCATCGGCCAGGCATGGGAACAGGGCCTTCCCGGCGGCCGGCCCACCTGGGGACGCGCGGGCCGGGCGGCGCTCGATCGCCTCATGGCCTCCGGCGGCTAGGGAGTCTCACCGGCACGGTCGACGGCGGCCTTGGTAAGGACCGCGGAGGTACCGACGACGGTTCCCGCCGGGCCGGCGTCGCCGGCTTCGGCCAGGACCGTGCGTTCACCGAGGAATGCGTACGTGGTCCGGTCGAAGACCCACTGAGTCTGCTCTCCGTGTGCCGTGCGGGCGACGGCAACACCCTCGCGTCCCGTGCCGTCGTGGGCCGCGTGGATCACCGTGACCCCGGGGATCTTCGCGGCGGCCCGGTAGAGCGCGGCGCCGACCCGCGGTGGTGCCCATGTCTCGGCCAGCAGGTCACCGATCGCGGTGAACGCTCGCTGGTCCGGGTCCTGGCCCTGTCCCCGGGTCTCGTCCCGGATCAGCCTCAGCAGGGCGTCGGGGTCAGTGGGCAGCGATGCGACGTAGGCGTGGGTGGGGTTGCCGACCGACGGGCCCGAAGCGTGCAGGGTACTCGGACGGGGCGTCGCCCCCGGTCCGTCGAGGGTGTCGACGGGTCCGTCGGCGCCGAGCCGGGTGGCGGGCTCGCCCGCCTCGCGCAGCAGGCCGGGGCGACTGCCGTCGGCGGACAGCCACACCTGCCGCGTGTGCACGGGAGGCATCGTCACGGGGCCTCCCCCGGCACTCTGCGCGGCGTAGGCGACCTTGCTCTCGATGTACACGAACTGGTCGGCGCGGACCGTCGGCTGCTGCTCTCCGGCGGCGGCGAGTGCGATGCGGTCGAGGAGACGTGTCACCTCGAGAGCGCCGGTGGCACCGCCGCCCGCGACCTCGGTGGGGCCGGGCCCCGGCGCATCCGCGAGGTTCACCACCACGACGCCGCCGACGGCCAGCGCGCAGGCTACGGCCGGCGCCGCGAACCGGACCAGATGCCGACGCGGGCGCGTGGTCCGGGTGATGAGCCTGCCGGACGGTTCGGCGGGGGCGGCCTCGGCCAGCAGTGCCTGCTTCAGCAGCAGTTCGCGGTCGGGCGTCAGGCCGGGGACCGGTGGCGGGGGCAACAGACCGGTGAGGCCGAGGCGTTCGCTCTCCTCGGACGGGTGGTCCGTGGGGTGCCGCGGGGTGGTGTTCATCCGTGGTTCTCCTGGCTGGACGAGCGGACCGCGGGGATGCGGCCCGGTACGGGCTTGTCGGGGATGGCAGAGGGTTCGCCGCCCTCCGCCGCGGCCGGCCGGCCGGCTCCGGACCGCCCGGACCGCGCGCGTGTGGCGCGGGCCTCGGCGTCGGCGAGCTCGCGCAGTCGGGTACGGGCGCGGGAGAGGCGTGAGCGGACGGTGCCGACCGGTACGCCGAGTGCCTCGGCCGCGGCCGCGTAGTCCAGGCCTTCCCAGACGACGAGGGTGAAGACCTCCCGGTCGCGGCGCCGCAGTCGGGCGAGTGCGGTGTGCGCCGCACGCAGTTGCTCGGCATCCGCGAGGTGTGTGACCAGGTCGTCGACGAAGTCCGGGATGGAGCCGCGTTCCGGGACGCGGGCGAGCGCGATGTCACGGCGTCGGCGGGCGCGTGCGTTGCGGCGCATGATGTTGGTGGCGATGCCCAGCAACCACGGGCGCAGGCTGTCTCCTTCGGGGCACAGCTTCTCCCGGCTGCGCCACGCCTCCAGGAAGGTCGCCGAGACGACGTCCTCGGCCTCCGCCCAGTCGCCGGTCACGCGAAGGGCGTAGCGGTACAGCACCTGGGAGTGCTCGTCGTACAGCTCTCCCAGGGCGCTGCGGTCTCCGCGGCGGAAGCGATTCCTCATGAGTGATTCCACACTCTGCTCTGCCACGTCCGTTGCGCCGGTTCCCGTGACGTGCACCACATGCGCCGTCCGGGGCCGTGACCCTGCAACCGATGTGACGCGGCTCACGGGAACTCCGGCACCCAACGACGCAGTGCAGGTCATGACCAATTCTTCCCTGCCCCGCCGGAGCGTCCTGCGGACCATGGCTCTCGCCGTTGCCGTGGTCGGCACCGCGACGCCCGCCCTGGACACCACGGCCTTCGCCGCCGAGCCGCAGACGTACGCCCTCACGATCAAGCACCTCGACCGCACCGGCCGCCCGACGGGGTCGTACGAGACGACCGTCACCGGAATTTCCGGTCCGGGTGCCGACGAGGTCGTCCAGCCGCACGACGCTTCCGGCACCACCACCGTGCGGCTGCCGAAGGGCCGTTATCTGCTGAACAGTTCCCTGATCTCCGGTGACGGCGCGGACGGTACGGACTGGATCGTCCAGCCGCGCCTCGACCTGGACCGCGACACCACCGTGACCGTCGACGCGCGGACCACGGCGCCCGTCGACGTACGGCCGCCCGACCGCTCGGCGGGCTTCCTGCACAGTGCGATGGTCGTCGAGGTCAGGCACCAGGGCGCCGAACGGCTCGTCAACCTCATCTCCTCCACGGCGAATCTGCGCGTCGCGCACCTGGGCCCCGACGCCGAGGCCGGATCGGTGAAGCAGTGGTTCGACGCGTACTGGACCACCAAGAGCGTCGACTACGCACTCGGCTACGTCTTCTCCGGCACCCGCGCCCTGACCGGGCTCACCCGGCACCCCGCCGCCAAGGACCTGGCCACCGTGAAGGTCCGTGGCGCCGCGCTGCCGGGCACCGCGGGGACCGGGTCCGTCGACCTGCAACCGAGTGCCGGCCTGACCGTCGGGGTCTCCCAGGCCCTGCCGACTCCCGGCACCGCCACCTACCTCGTGACTCCGGAACGCGGCAACTGGGACATCACCTATATGGCTCCCCGTGCGCCCGGCGGGGCGGCGAACCGCTACTCCGCCGAGGGCGTCGCCGTGCGCGCCGGAAGCACGACCACCCATGTCTTCGACAACGCCGTCTTCGGCCCCGGCCTCACCGGCCGCCCCGGCGTCGTGCGCGACGGCGACCGGATCACCGTCGACGTCCCGCTGCTCACTGACGGCGGTGGCCACGTGCCGTCGTCGCCGTCGTACGCCTCGGCCTCGACCACGCTGCACCGCGACGGCGTGCTCGTCGGGACGCAGTCCGGCGCCCCCGGCCGGGCCGAGTTCACCGTGCCGCCGGGGCGCGCGGCGTACCGGATCACCAGCACGGTGAAGCGCACCGGCGCGCCCGGCGCCGCCACCCGCGTGACCGCGTCGTGGACCTTCGCCTCGGGCACGACCACCGGTCCGGCCCCGGTACCGGTGAGCGCCGTGCGGTTCTCCCCCTCGCTCAGCCCCACCGGCACCGCCGCGGCGGACGCCGCACTCCGTGTCCCCGTCACGGTGCAGGGTGCCGCCGCGAACGGAAAGCTCCGCTCGCTGGCCGTGTCCGTCTCCGTGGACGGCGGCGCCTCGTGGACCCGCCTGCCGGTCGAGCGCGGCGCCGTCACGATCCACAACCCGGGCGCGGGCACCGGCGTCTCCTTGCGCGCGGAGCTGACCGACACCGACGGGCACACCCTCACCCAGACCATCGTCGACGCCTACCGCACGCAGTGACTCCGCCGGACCCCGTGACCCGGACACACGGCCTCACCGTGCGGTGGTGACCGGAACGGTCCGGAGCAGGCCGGGGTGGTGGGGGTGGGGTGGTGTCCGCGGTCCCCGGGCCCCCCCCCCCCTCCACCCCCCCCCCGCTGCGGCGCGCCTGCTCCGCCCAGTACGCGTCCCGGTCCTCGCGCCCGGCGGCGAACTCCTTCGCCGCCGCCTGCGTCAGCCGCGAGCGGGCCACCAGGGTTCGTACGTACGCCTCGACCCGCTTGTCCAGCTCGCCGGCCGGCAGCACCTCGTCGACCAGACCGGTACGCAGCGCCCGCGCGGTGTCGATCAGCTCGCCGGAGAACAGCAGATGCTTCGCCGTGGCCGGTCCGGTCAGCGCCACCAGCCGCCGGGTCGAGGACGCGGCGTACACGACGCCGAGCTTGGCCGGCGTGACACCGAAGGACGCGCCCTCCTCGGCGAACCGCAGATCGCAGGCGGCCGCCAACTGGCTGCCACCGCCCACGCAGTAGCCCCGGATCGCCGCGAGCGTCGGCCGGGGGAACGCCGCCAACGCCTCCTCGGCCGCCACGGCGAGCGCCTGCGGATCGTCCGCCGGGTCCCGGAGCGAGGCGATGTCCGCACCGGCGCAGAAGGTGTCCCCGGCACCCGTCAGTACCAGCACCCCGACCGCGGGATCGGCCGCCAGCCGCTCCAGCAGACCGGGCAGCGCGCTCCACATCGCGGCCGTCATCGCATTGCGTTTGGCGGGGTTGCTGATGACGACGGTGGCGACGCCGTCCACGACGGCGTGCTCCAGCCCGGGTTCGGTACGGTCCATGCGCCGGATGCTATCCGTACGGTTCGAACCTATGATCAAGAAGGGGTCGCCGACCAGGCACGCACCGTGAGGAGCTTCTCGTGGCCGATCCCGCAACCGAGGGCAGGAGGCTGAGCCGCAGCTTCGGCTGGCTCGCCCTGCTCGGCACCCTTCTCGTCGTGGCCGGCCTCGTTGGTCTCGTCTACACCGGCGTCGCGACGCTGACCTCGATGATCCTGTTCGGCTGGCTGCTGCTGATCGGCGGCATCGTCGGACTGCTGCACGCCATCGATTCCCGCGGCAGCGACTACTTCTGGCTGGGCGTCGTGGTGGCCGCGCTGAACATCGCCGCCGGAGTCGTCGTCATCCGCCACCCGCACGGCACCGCGGAGGCGCTGACCATGTTCGCCGCGCTGCTCTTCCTGACCGGCGGGGTGTTCCGCCTCGTGGGCAGCGTCGTGGTGCGCGGCCCGCAGTTCGGCTGGACGCTGCTGCAAGGAGCCTTCGGCCTGCTGCTGGGGCTGCTGGTGCTCTTCGACTGGCCGCACAGCAGCCTCTACGTGCTGGGCCTCTTCTTCTCGCTTGCGCTGCTCTTCGACGGGCTCGGCCTGATCGCGATGGGGGTGGGCGGGCGCCGCATCGTCTCCATGGTCTCGGAACAGAGGGTGACCGGAGAGTTGCCCGACTCACCCCTGCGAGATGAGCAGAAGCGGTCCAATGATTGAGTCTTTGGTGTGCTGTTCGGTCAAAATATGTCGATAGGAGTCGACTTCTGTTCAGTGGCACGGCCCGGACCGACTACGCCCCGCACTCTGTACTCGACGTGCAGTCACATCGAGCGGAGAGCGGGTACCGGACTATGGAGAGCCGCGGGAGTGTCCCCGCCCGGCCCGTGTCGTACGAGGGAGTCTGGCGGTTCACCGCCCCCGCCGTGGACGTCTCCGTACCGCAGGCCCGGCACGCGGTGCGCGATCTGCTGAAACGCCAGGGCGTGCCGCTGGACGACGACGTCGCCGAGGGTCTGCTGCTCATCGTTTCCGAGCTGGTCACCAACGCGGTGAAGCACGCCGCGCTGCTCTCGCCGGAGCTCGCCGTCGAGGTGGCCGTCGGCGAGGAATGGATCAGGGTGTCCGTCGAGGACAACCATCCCTACCGTCCGACGGCCCTGGAGACGGACCACGCGCAGACCGGCGGGCGCGGTCTGCTGCTGGTCCGGGAGATCACCCGGGAAGCGGGCGGGGCCTGCGATGCGGAGCACACCGCAGGCGGCGGAAAGATCATCTGGGCGGTGCTGCCGCTGAGTCCGCGACCCTGACCGCCCGCACCCGGTGCCGTCCGCCCGTCACCAGCCGGCGGACGGTCCGGTCAGCTCCCTGATCGCCGGACGCGCGGCGTCCAGCACCGTCATGAACCAGGCCGAGAACGGCGACCGGGCATGCCGCTCGGCGAGCTCTTCGGCCGTCACGAACGCGGTCTCGCCGACCTCCTCCGGGTCCGGGGCCAGCCGGTCCTGCGCCATTCCCACGAAGAGATGGTTGAACTCCTGCTCCACCAGACCGGAAGCCGGGTCGGGGTGGTTGTAGCGGACCGTGCCCGCCTCGGCCAGCAGGGAGGGCGAGACCCCCAGCTCCTCGTACGTACGCCGGGCGGCGGCGGCGAAGGGCGCCTCACCGGGATAGGGGTGGCCGCAGCAGGTGTTCGACCAGACACCGGGGGAGTGGTATTTGCCGAGCGCACGGCGCTGGAGCAGCAGCCTGCCCTGCTCGTCGAAGAGGAAGACCGAGAAGGCGCGGTGCAGCTGACCGGGCGGCTGATGGGCGGCGAGCTTCTCCGCCGTACCGATGGTGGTGCCGTCCTCATCGACCAGTTCGAGCATGATCACTTCTGCTGTGCCGTTCGACGAGCTGTGCGCCGCGGTGGCTGGTGTGGTCGGCATACCCATCCTTCGCTATGGTCCCGGCCCGGTGCGCCGGTCCCGTCGAGTCCGCTCAAGTCTGCCGTACAAAAGCCGCTTGTCCGCACCTCGGGGTCTGGCATGTCCGGTCCCGCGCACCACGACGCGCGGCGGGACCGGACGGTACGTCAGACGCCGAAGGCGGCCGGGTAGTGGATCGTGCCCTGCGGCACCGGCGCGGAGTCGTCGAGCACCAGGGCCATCATCGCCTCGTCCGGGGCGTCGAAGCCCGGCCGGATCCCGTACCGCGACGCCGGCACGAAACCGAACCTCGGGTAGTACTCGGGATGGCCGAGCACCAGGACGAGTGACTCGCCGCGCAGCCTGGCCGCGTCGAGCACCGCCCACACCGCGGCCTGACCCGCACCCCGGCGCTGGTGTTCCGGAGCCGTCGCCACCGGGGCCGGCGCGAGAGCCGGCGCGTCCCCGACCCGGCACCGGGTCAGCAGGGCGTACGCCGCGATATCCCCGGCCGGGCCGTCCGTGGCGACCTGGCCGAGGCCGGGCCGCCAGGCCGCCGGATCGGCGCGCAGCGCGTCGACGAGAGCGGCCTCGTCCGGCGTCGGGAACGCGGCGGCGTTGACCGCGTGCACGGCCGCCGCGTCGGCCGCCGTCTCCGGCCGGGTCGTCCAGCGGGGGTCGACGGGGCGCAGCACGTAGCAGGCGTAGCCGTACTCCGTGCCGTGGTCGCGCCGCATGGCCAGCTCCTCGCGGGTCGCCGCGAGCGCCCACGCCATGCCGGGAGCCGAGGCGTCGGCGGCCTCGACGCGTTCGGCGAGCGGGATGTAGTACTCGTCCCAGTCGCTGTCGGGCTGCAGCCCGACAGCGAGGACGTGGTAGCCGGCTGCCACGGCCGCAGCGGTGTTGCCCGCCACGGGGCGCATCGACGTCTCCTGTTCCCAGAAGGCGCGCGCCTCGGCCGTCGGCGCGTCCGTCGTCCAGACGCACTCGCTGACGACGAGGGAGCCGCCCGGGGCGAGCAGCCGCTTCCAGTCACGCAGCGCGGTGTCGAGACCGATGATGTACGCGGACCCCTCGGCCCAGACGAGGTCGAACGACCCGTCGGGGAAGCCGGGACCGGACAGTTCGGCCATGTCGGCCCGGACCGTACGGACCCGGTCGCCGAGCCCGCGGGCGTCGGCCGCCTCGCGCAGTTCGTCGAGGAACGGCTGGTGGAGGTCGACGGCGGTCACCTCGGCGCCGGCCTCGGCGGCGAGGAGCAGCGCGGCGCGGCCGGGTCCGCAGCCCAGATCCAGGACGCGCGGACGGCTCGGCAACGGGCCGGTGAGTTCCAGCAGCCGCCGGGTGGTGGCATCGGAGCCGGGGCTCTGCCGGGGCAGGCCGTGATGCAGGGAGAAGAACGCCTCGGTACGGACGGCGTGATCGTTGTCGGTCAACGGGGGAACCCTTGGGTACGAGGGCTCCGGCCAACGTGTCGACCCGGTGGGTCGGGGGGCTAGCCGAGAACCCGGGAGATGAGGAGGGACCGGATGCTGCGCCGGGCAGGCGCCGTAGCGGCGGTCATCAACCTCAGCTCCTCTCTCGCACATGGGGAGGCCGAACGCCTCTGCGAATACCCTACACGGCCCCGCCGGGCGGGGACTTCAGTGGCAGAGCCTGGCCTCGTGCTCGGCATGGCCGCTCGGCTCCAGCTGGAAGGTGCAGTGCTCCACGTCGAAGTGGACACCGAGGCAGCCCTGCAGCTCATGGAGGAGCTTCTCGTGTCCGATCGAGTCGAGCATGTCCTGGCGCACCACCACATGGGCGGAGAGCACCGGCATTCCCGACGTGATCGTCCAGGCGTGCAGGTCATGGACGTCCAGCACTCCGGGCAGGGCGGTGATGTGGGCCCGTACCTCACCCATGTCGACCCCCTTGGGCGCCGACTCCAGCAGCACGTTGAGCGTCTCCCTGAGCAGTTTCACGGTGCGGGGGACGATCATCAGGCCGATGACCAGCGAGGCGATCGGGTCGGCGGCCTGCCAGCCGGTGGCCAGGATGATCCCCGCCGAGACCAGCACCGCGAACGAGCCGAGCGTGTCCGCGAGCACCTCCAGATAGGCGCCGCGCACATTGAGACTGTCCTTCTGTCCGCGCATCAGCAACGACAGGGAGACCATGTTGGCGACCATGCCGACCAGGGCGAAGGCGATCGTCAGCCCGCCCCTGGTCTCGGCCGGGGTGATGAAGCGCTCGACGGCCTCGAAGAGCAGGAAGCCGCCCACGCCGAGCAGCAGCAGACAGTTGGCGAGCGCGGCGAGGATCTCGGCGCGGGCGTAGCCGAAGGTGCGGTTCAGCCCGGCCGGCCGGTTGGCGAAGTGGATCGCCAGCAGCGCCATGCCCAGGCCGAGGGCGTCGGTCGCCATGTGGGCCGCGTCCGCGATCAGTGCGAGGGAGTCGGCGAGCACCCCGCCGACGATCTCCACGACCATCACGGTGAGGGTGATGCAGAGCGCGATCCGCAGCCGTCCCTTGTACGCGGCGGCTGCCGTGCCGGTGGGCGGCGGCCCGCCGTGCGTGTGTCCGTGGTCGTGCCCTGCCCCCATGGGGAACGCCTCCCGGTGCTCTCGGGTCCCGGGCGCGGTCGCCCCGGGTACTGCCAGTCAACTACGGGTGGGGGGTATCCGGCAACACGGTACTGAACACCGTTGTCATATGCTCTGACCTGCGGAAATGCTTGCAGGTCAGAGCGGCGGCGCGATGTCCCGGAGCGGGACCCCGCCCTCGCGTTTTGTCAGGCGAGGTGGCGATCGACGATGATGATCGCGGGCGGCGTCGCATGATGCCGGTCCACCCCGAACAGAGCGCAAACGGTCAGTGAACTCGCGCTTCCGTTCATCCGATAGCCTCTGCCGACGTGCCGCCGGCCCGCATCCGGGCCGCACTGTCGCGCGCCGACCCCGTCAGCACCAAGGAGTGAGTTCGTCTGTCGACCGCCATCCTCACCGGTGCACCGGTACCCGGATCGTCGCTCGCGGACGATCTGCGGTCACTGGGCTTCGACGTACAGGCCGCCGCCGATGTGACCGAGGCCGCACGGCTGCTCTCGGCCGTCCCCGCCGACCACCGCGTCGCACTGATCGACCCCCGTTTCGTCGGCCATGTCCACGCCCTCCGGCTCGGACTGACCGACCCGCGCTTCCCCGCCGCCACCGTGCCCGGCGCGCTGACCGCGCAGCCGGAGGCGCGCCCCGCCCTCGTCCGGGCCCTGGACACCACCGCCGAGGCCGTCGGCGCCGGAGTGCCCACGGGCACGCCCGACGCACCGGTCACCGACCGAACCGTGCCGGGCCGCCTCGCCGTCACCATGGACGCCGGGGGCACCGCCGTGCAGCGCCCCGAGCTGGGCTCGCTGGTCGCGGCCGTTCCGGTCGACGGGCCCGCGCGCGAAGCGGCGGAGACCGCCCGAGCCGCGGTCGACGACGAGGCGGTGCGGCTGCGCAGCGCCGTGAAGGCCCACGACGGTTTCTTCACCACGTTCTTCATCAGCCCGTACTCCCGCTACATCGCCCGCTGGTGCGCCCGCCGCGGCCTCACACCGAACCAGGTCACCACCGCGTCCCTGCTGACCGCGCTGATCGCGGCCGGCAGCGCGGCGACCGGCACCCGCGGCGGCTACATCGCCGCCGGGCTGCTGCTGCTCTTCTCCTTCGTCCTGGACTGCACCGACGGGCAGCTCGCCCGCTACTCGCTCCAGTACTCGACGATGGGCGCCTGGCTGGACGCGACCTTCGACCGGGCCAAGGAGTACGCGTACTACGCCGGCCTCGCGCTCGGCGCCGCCCGCGGCGGTGACGACGTATGGGCGCTCGCCCTCGGCGCGATGGTGCTCCAGGCCTGTCGGCACGTCATCGACTTCTCGTTCAACGAGGCCAACCACGACGCGGTGGCCAATTCGAGCCCCACGGCAGCACTCTCCGACCGGCTCGACAGCGTCGGCTGGACCGTCTGGCTGCGCCGGATGATAGTGCTGCCGATCGGCGAGCGCTGGGCGATGATCGCGGTACTGACCGCGGTGACCACGCCCCGGATCGTCTTCTACGCCCTGCTCATCGGCTGCGCCTTCGCCGCCTGCTACACCACCGCGGGACGGCTGCTGCGCTCGCTGACCCGCAAGGCCGAGCGCACCGACCGCGCCGCGCGGGCGCTCGCCGAGCTGGCCGACTCCGGACCGGTCGCCCTGTTCGTCGCGGCGCACGGTCCCAGGATCGGCGGCGCCTGGAGCGCCCCGGTGATCGCGCTCGTCGGAGCGGGGGCGCTGATCGCCGCCGCGCTCCAGCAGCCCTTCGGCAGCAAGCAGATGATCTTTGCCGCGGTCTTCTACGCGATCTGCTCCGGCGTGGCGGTGGCCCGCCCCCTCAAGGGCGCCCTCGACTGGCTCGTACCCCCGATATTCAGGGCGGCGGAGTACTGCACCATCCTCGTTCTCGCGGCCCGCAGCGATGTCCCGGGAGCCCTTCCCGCAGCCTTCGGGCTGGTCTCGGCCGTCGCCTACCATCACTACGACACGGTGTACCGCATTCGCGGCGGCACCGGCGCGCCGCCCCAGTGGCTGGTCCGCACGATCGGTGGGCACGAGGGCCGCACCCTGGTGGTGGCCGTACTCGCCGCCGTATTCACTCAGCATCCGGCTTTCACCGTGGCACTCACCACGCTCGCTGTGGCGGTGGCACTGGTGGTGCTCGTGGAGTCCATCCGTTTCTGGGTGTCCTCCGGAGCACCCGCCGTTCACGACGAAGGAGAACCCGCATGATCGGCCTCGTACTGGCAGCCGGTGCAGGACGGCGTCTGCGCCCCTACACCGACACGCTTCCGAAGGCGCTCGTGCCTGTCGACGGCGAGAAGACGGTCCTGGATCTCACGCTGGCCAACTTCGCCGAGATCGGCCTCACCGAGGTAGCCGTCGTCGTGGGCTACCGCAAGGAAGCCGTGTACGACCGCAAGGCCGAGTTCGAGGCGAAGTACGGCGTGGCCCTCACCCTGATCGACAACGACAAGGCCGAGGAGTGGAACAACGCCTACTCCCTGTGGTGCGCCCGTGAGGTCCTCAAGCGCGGCGTCATCCTGGCCAACGGCGACACCGTCCACCCGGTCTCCGTCGAGAAGACCCTGCTCGCCGCCCGCGGCGACGGCCGGCGGATCGTCCTCGCCCTCGACACGGCGAAGCACCTCGCCGACGAGGAGATGAAGGTCATCACCGAGGACGGCAAGGGGGTGCGGCGCATCACCAAGCTGATGGACCCGGCCACCGCGACCGGTGAGTACATCGGCGTCACCCTCATCGAGCCCGAGGCCGCCGAGGAGCTCGCGGACGCACTGCGGGCGACCTTCGAGCGCGACCCCGACCTCTACTACGAGGACGGCTACCAGGAGCTCGTGAACCGCGGCTTCACCATCGACGTGGCCCCCATCGGCGAAGTGACGTGGGTGGAGATCGACAACCACGACGACCTCGCGAAGGGCCGTGAGATCGCGTGCCAGTACTGACCCGGCTCATCCCGTCCCCGGTCGTCGTCGACATCCGTCGCGGCGCCCTGGACGATCTGGCCGGTCTCCTCGCCGACCAGCGGATCTCCGCCTCGGGCAAGCTCGCCGTCGCGATCAGCGACGGCTCGGGGCGCGCCCTGCGCGAGCGGCTGACCCCCGCGCTGCCCGGCGCCCACTGGTACCCCGTGACCGACGGCACCCTCGACTCGGCGGTCAAGCTGGCCGACGACATCAAGGGCAACCGGTACGACGCCGTGGTCGGCCTCGGCGGCGGCAAGATCGTCGACGTGGCGAAGTACGCGGCGGCGCGGGTCGGGCTGCCCATGGTCGCGGTCGCGACGAACCTCGCCCACGACGGCCTCTGCTCACCCGTCGCGACGCTCGACAACGACAACGGCCGGGGCTCCTACGGAGTCCCCACCCCGATCGCCGTGGTCATCGACCTCGACATCGTCCGCCAGGCACCGGCCCGCTTCGTGCGCTCCGGCATCGGTGACGCGGTCTCCAACATCTCCTGCGTGGCCGACTGGGAACTCGCCCACGAAGTCAAGGGCGAGGAGATCGACGGTCTCGCCGCGGCCATGGCCCGTCAGGCCGGCGAGGCCGTGCTGCGCCACCCCGGCGGGATCGGCGACGACGCCTTCCTCAAGGTGCTGGCCGAGGGTCTCGTACTGACCGGCATCTCGATGTCCGTCGCCGGGGACTCCCGGCCGGCCTCGGGCGCCTGCCACGAGATCAACCACGCCTTCGACCTGCTGTACCCCAAGCGCGCGGCCAGCCACGGCGAACAGGTCGGCCTCGGCGCCTGCTTCGCCATGTATCTGCGCGGCGCGCGCGAGGAGTCGCTGCTCATGGCGGCCACCCTGCGCCGTCACGGCCTGCCGGTCGTGCCCGAAGAGATCGGGTTCACCGCCGACGAGTTCGTCCAGGCCGTCGACTACGCCCCGCAGACCCGTCCGGGGCGCTTCACGATCCTGGAACACCTCAACCTGTCCACCGACCAGATCAGGGACGCGTACGCCGACTATGCAAAAGCCATCCATAGCTGAACTCCGTCCGGTCGTGCACCCCCCGGGTGTGAAGGACCGGCGCAGCGGTGAGCACTGGGCTGGTCGGCTCTACATGCGCGAGATCTCGCTGCGCATCGACCGGCACCTGGTGAACACCAAGGTCACCCCCAACCAGCTGACCTACCTGATGACGGTCGCCGGAGTGCTCTCCGCGCCGGCCCTGCTCGTTCCGGGCATTCCCGGTGCGCTGCTCGGGGTGCTCATGGTCCAGCTCTACCTCCTGCTCGACTGTGTCGACGGCGAGGTGGCCCGCTGGAAGAAGCAGTTCTCGCTGGGCGGGGTCTACCTCGACCGGGTCGGCGCGTACCTCTGCGACGCGGCCGTGCTGGTCGGCTTCGGCCTGCGCGCCGCGGACCTGTGGGGCACCGGACGGATCGACTGGCTCTGGGCCTTCCTGGGCACGCTCGCGGCCCTCGGCGCCATCCTGATCAAGGCCGAGACCGACCTGGTCGGGGTCGCCCGCCACCAGGGCGGGCTGCCGCCGGTCAAGGAGGCCGCGTCGGAGCCGCGCTCGTCCGGGATGGCGCTCGCCCGCCGGGCCGCCGGCGCGCTCAAGTTCCACCGGCTGATCCTCGGGGTCGAGGCGTCACTGGTCATCCTGGCGGCCGCCGTCCTCGACGCGGTCCGTGACGACCTGTTCTTCAGCCGCCTCATGGTCGCGGTGCTGGCCGGCATCGCGCTGCTGCAGACGCTCCTGCACCTGGTGTCGATCCTGGCGTCGAGCAGGCTGAAGTGAGCACGCCCATGAAACTCGGCGCGGTCGTCATCACGATGGGCAACCGCCCCGAAGAGCTCCGCGCCCTCCTCGATTCGGTCGCCGTGCAGGACGGCGACCGGATCGAGGTGGTGGTCGTCGGCAACGGCGCCCCGGTACCGGACGTCCCCGCGGGGGTACGGTCCGTCGAGCTGCCCGAGAACCTGGGCATCCCCGGCGGCCGCAACGTCGGGATCGAGGCCTTCGGCCCGTCCGGCGCCGACGTGGACGCCCTGCTCTTCCTCGACGACGACGGACTGCTGCCGCTCACCGACACCGCCGAACTGTGCCGGCAGGCCTTCGAGGCCGATCCCGAGCTGGGCATCATCAGCTTCCGCATCGCCGACCCGGACACCGGTGTCACGCAGCGCCGCCACGTACCGCGGCTGCGCGCCTCCGATCCGATGCGCTCCTCCCGCGTGACGACCTTCCTCGGCGGCGCCAACGCCGTACGCACCAAGGTCATCGCCGAGGTCGGGCCGCTGCCCGGCCAGTTCTTCTACGCGCACGAGGAGACCGATCTCGCCTGGCGGGCACTGGACGCCGGCTGGATGATCGACTACCGCGCGGACATGGTGCTCAACCACCCGACGACCGCCCCCTCGCGGCACGCGGTGTACCACCGCATGGTGGCCCGCAACCGGGTCTGGCTGGCCCGGCGCAATCTGCCCGCGCCCCTGGTGCCCGTCTATCTCGGGGTGTGGCTGCTGCTGACCCTGCTCCGCAAGCCCTCGGGCCCGGCGCTGAAGGCATGGCTCGGCGGCTTCCGGGAAGGCTGGTCCACGCCGTGCGGAACGCGCCGCCCGATGAGGTGGCGCACGGTGTGGCGGCTGACCCGACTCGGCCGACCTCCCGTGATCTGAGAGGCTCACCTCTGAGAGCATGGGACGTACGTTTTCTCCACGGGACCTGTCCGCTCCGAACCGCGCCCGCGACTGGCTGCGCATCTTGAATACGAGAGTTTCATCTGGTGAGTGACACAACCCATGATGGTGCGGTCGCATTGAGCACCCCACCATCCGCCGACGACGGCCTGAGCTCGGCCGAGATGGCCGCCAAGTACGGCCTGACGGTGAGCGGCGCCCGGCCAGGGCTCTTCGAATACATCCGGCAGCTCTGGGGCCGGCGCCACTTCATCATGGCGTTCTCCAGGGCGAAGCTGACCGCCCAGTACAGCCAGGCGAAGCTCGGCCAGCTGTGGCAGGTGGCCACACCGCTGCTCAACGCCCTGGTCTACTACTTGATCTTCGGGCTGATCCTGGGCACCCGGAAGGGAATGACCCAGGAGGTCTTCATCCCGTTCCTGGTGACCGGCGTCTTCGTCTTCACCTTCACCCAGAGTTCGGTGATGGCGGGCGTGCGGGCCATCTCCGGCAATCTGGGACTGGTCCGGGCACTGCACTTCCCACGCGCCTCGCTGCCCATCTCGTTCTCGCTCCAGCAGCTCCAGCAGCTGCTGTTCTCGATGATCGTGCTCGCGGCCGTGGCCATCGCCTTCGGCAGCTACCCGAGCCTCTCGTGGCTGCTGATCGTCCCGGCGCTGGTCATGCAGTTCGTCTTCAACACCGGCCTGGCGCTGATCATGGCCAGGCTCGGCAGCAAGACCCCCGACCTCGCCCAGCTGATGCCGTTCGTCATGCGGACCTGGATGTACGCGTCGGGCGTCATGTTCTCGATCCCGGTGATGCTCAAGAGCAAGCCGGACTGGATCGCCAACGTGCTGCAGTACAACCCGGCGGCCATCTACATGGACCTGGTCCGCTTCGCGCTGATCGACGGGTACGGCGCGGGGAACCTGCCGGCGCACGTCTGGATCGTGGCGCTCGCCTGGGCGGTCCTCGTAGGCCTCGTGGGCTTCGTGTACTTCTGGAAGGCAGAGGAACGGTACGGCCGTGGCTGACGACAAGACTCCGGGGCGCGTCCCCACCGTCATCGCCGACGATGTGCACATCGTGTACCGCGTCAACGGCGCCGGCGGCGGCAAGGGCAGCGCCACCGCGGCACTGAGCCGGATCCTGCGCCGCGGCAAGGGCGAATCGCGCGGTGTGCGCAAGGTGCACGCCGTCCGAGGGGTCTCCTTCACCGCCTACCGGGGCGAGGCGATCGGCCTCATCGGGACCAACGGTTCCGGCAAGTCGACGCTGCTGCGGGCCATCGCCGGTCTGCTGCCGACCGAGCACGGCAAGGTCTACACCGACGGGCAGCCCTCGCTGCTCGGGGTGAACGCGGCGCTGATGAGCGATCTGACCGGCGAGCGCAACGTGGTGCTCGGCGGCCTCGCGATGGGCATGTCCCGCGAGGAGATCCGCGACCGCTACGAGGGGATCGTCGACTTCTCCGGCATCAACGAGAAGGGCGACTTCATCACCCTGCCGATGCGCACGTACTCCTCCGGCATGGCCGCGCGCCTGCGCTTCTCCATCGCTGCCGCGAAGAACCACGATGTCCTCATGATCGACGAGGCGCTGGCGACCGGTGACCGCAAGTTCCAGATCCGCTCCGAGAAGCGCATCAGGGAGCTCCGCAAGGAGGCCGGCACCGTCTTCCTGGTCAGCCACAGCAACAAGTCCATCAGGGACACCTGCGACCGGGTGCTGTGGCTGGAGAAGGGCGAGCTGCTGATGGACGGCCCGACGGACGAGGTGCTCAAGGCGTACGAGCGCGAGACCGGGAAGTAGCGCCTCTCCCGGTCCCACGACGTCCAGGCGGGCCTTGCCGGTACTCCGGCAAGGGCCGCTGCGGTGTCCGGATCGTGGACCACCGTCGGCGCACTCCACGCCCGGCGGTACGTCCCGCGCAGGATCTCGTCCCGTCGGATGACGTCAATTCCCTTGTGCAGGGGGAAGGTTGGCGGGGCGGAAAGCGCTCCTGCAACGCGCCCAACACCCCGCCGTATGGATGAGCGTTGTACAACGTAAGCTGTACCGGTGCTGATTCGAGGCAAGTGGGGCGATAGTGCCTGGTGTACGGCCCGTAGGCAGCGCTCCGCACTCGACAGAGCGGGCGGCGTGTCCGGAATGGGATGTTTTGGGTCGGCAGTGTAGAACGGGAGATGTGACGGCAATGACGGAAAATCTCCAGCTCCGAGGTGCTCACGCCGTCCCAGCGCCGGGCGGTCCGTGGTGACCCGTACCCGGCAGACGCACCCCGATGACGTCGTGCCCAGCACCCTCGACAAGGCCGCGGACGAGAACTTCCCCGTGGCCCCCTTCTTCCTGCCCCGCGCCTGGCGCGACGACCTGATGGCCGTCTACGGCTACGCCCGCCTCGTCGACGACATCGGCGACGGGGATCTCGCCCCCGGCGGCGCGGACGCCCGTCACCTCGGCCTCGATCCCGCGCAGACCGACGACCGGCTCGCCATGCTCGACGCCTTCGAGGCCGATCTGCGCCGGGTCTTCGACACCTCGGGCGACGGCCCCCGCCACCCCCTGCTGCGCGCCCTGCGCCCCACCGTGCGGCGCTGCGCGCTCACCCCGGAACCCTTCCTCGGCCTCATCGAGGCCAACCGGCAGGACCAGAAGGTCCGCCGTTACGGGACGTACGAGGAGCTCCTGGCCTACTGCGAGCTCTCCGCCAACCCCGTGGGCCGGCTGGTCCTGCAGATCACCGGAACCGCCAGCCCCGAACGCATCCGCCGCTCCGACGCCGTCTGCACCGCCCTGCAGATCGTCGAGCACCTCCAGGACGTCACCGAGGACCTCGGACGCGACCGGATCTATCTCCCCGCCGACGACATGGCCCGGTTCCATGTCGCCGAGGCCGATCTCGCCGCCCCCTCGGGGGGCGCATCGGTGCGTTCACTGGTTGCGTACGAAGCGGAACGCGCTCGGGAACTGCTGAATGAAGGCACCCCTCTGGTGGGTAGCGTCCACGGCAGGCTCAAGCTGCTTCTCGCCGGATTCGTGGGAGGGGGGCGCGCCGCCCTCACCGCGATCGCGGCCGTCGGGTTCGACGTACTGCCCGGACCGCCCAAGCCCACCAAGCCCAGCCTGCTGCGCGAGGTGGGAGTTGTCTTGCGAAAAGCGCGTAGAGAGGGGTGAGCCGGACCGTGGAGGGACAGACGACGTACATGTCGGCACCGGTACAGGCCGCATACAGTTACTGCGAGGCGGTCACCGGACAGCAGGCGCGTAACTTCGCGTACGGCATCAGACTGCTGCCGGCCGAGAAGCGACAGGCCATGTCGGCGCTGTACGCCTTCTCCCGTCGTGTCGACGACATCGGTGACGGCGAGCTGGACGCGGACACCAAGCGGACCCGTCTGGAGAGCACCCGCACCGTCCTGGACCGGATCCGGGACGGAGCGGTCGACGAGGACGACACCGACCCGGTGGCTGTCGCGCTCGCCGACGCCGCGCGCAGATTCCCGCTCCCGCTCGGCGGGCTCGACGAGCTCATCGACGGAGTGCTGATGGACGTGCGCGGTGCGACGTACGAGACCTGGGACGACCTCAAGGTGTACTGCCGCTGTGTCGCGGGTGCCATCGGCCGTCTCAGCCTGGGCGTCTTCGGCACCGAGGCCGGCGCGCCGGGGGCCGACCGGGCCGCGGAGTACGCCGACACGCTCGGCCTCGCGCTCCAGCTGACCAACATCCTGCGCGACGTCCGCGAGGACGCGGGCAACGGGCGTACGTATCTGCCCGCCGACGACCTCGCCAAGTTCGGCTGCTCGGCCGGCTTCCACCGGGCCACACCACCGCCCGGCGCCGACTTCGCGGGCCTCGTCCACTTCGAGGTACGGCGCGCCCGCACCCTGTTCGCCGAGGGGTACCGGCTGCTGCCCATGCTGGACCGGCGCAGCGGAGCCTGTGTCGCGGCCATGGCGGGCATCTACCGGCGGCTGCTCGACCGGATCGAGCGCGATCCCGAGGCGGTGCTGCGCGGCAGGGTCTCGCTGCCGGGCCACGAGAAGGCGTACGTGGCGGTGCGCGGTCTGTCGGGTCTCGACGCCCGGTACATCTCCCGGCGCACGGCCAGGGGGCGTGTCTGATGCGCCGTGAGGACATCTCGCGCACCATGTGCAGCACAGGAACCCGATCCGCCCGGCGATCAACCCTGCGCCGTGCCGACGCGTCCCTGACTGAAGTGACCTGGCGAAAGGAGGACGCATGACGCACGACGCCCCGCGCCGCTCCCGCGCGGTCGTGATCGGCGGCGGCCTCGCCGGAATCACCTCGGCGCTGCGTCTCGCCGACGCCGGGCTTGACGTGACCCTGCTCGAAGGCCGGCCCCGGCTCGGCGGTCTCGCCTTCTCCTTCCGGCGCGGCGAACTGACGGTCGACAACGGGCAGCATGTCTATCTGCGCTGCTGCACCGCCTACCGCTGGTTCCTCGACCGCGTGGACGGGGCGCGCCTCGCACCCCTGCAAAACCGTTTGGACGTGCCCGTTCTCGATGTCGGGCGGCCCTCGGGCCCCCGGCTGGGACGGCTGCGCCGCAACGCGCTGCCGGTGCCCTTCCACCTGGCCGCCGGACTGGCCGGCTATCCGCACCTCTCGCTCGCCGAGCGGGCGGGCGTCGGCCGCGCCGCACTGGCGCTCGGCCGCCTGGACCCCGACGACCCCGCGCTCGACGCCGTCGACTTCGGCAGCTGGCTCGCCCGGCACGGCCAGTCGCCGCGCACCATCGAGGCCCTGTGGGACCTGGTCGGCGTCGCCACGCTCAACGCCACCGCGCCGAACTCCTCGCTGGCCCTGGCCGCGAAGGTCTTCAAGACCGGACTCCTCTCCGAGCCCGGCGCCGCCGACATCGGTTGGGCGAGCGTGCCCCTCGGCGAGGTGCACGACACGCTGGCACGCAAGGCCCTCGACGCCGCCGGAGTCCGTACCGAGCTGCGTACGAAGGCCTCCTCCCTCACCCGTACGGCGGATGGCTGCTGGATCGTGGACACCGGCGGCGAACGGATCGAGGCGGACATCGTCGTCCTCGCCGTCCCGCAGCGAGAGACCCACGACCTGCTGCCCGAGGGCGCGCTCGACGAGCCCGAGCGGCTGCTCGCCATCGGCACGTCGCCGATCCTCAACGTGCACGTCGTCTACGACCGCAAGGTGCTGCGCCGCCCGTTCTTCGCCGCGCTCGGCTCCCCGGTCCAGTGGGTCTTCGACCGTACGGACGCCTCGGGCCTCACCGGACCCGGGCAGTACCTCGCCGTGTCCCAGTCCGCCGCCGACGAGGAGATCGACCTTCCCGTCGCCGAGCTGCGCACCCGCTACCTGCCCGAGCTGGAGCGGCTCCTGCCGGCTGCCCGAGGGGCCGGCATCAGGGATTTCTTCGTCACCCGGGAGCGTACGGCGACCTTCGCCCCCGCCCCCGGCGTCGGCCGGCTGCGGCCGGGTGCCCGCACCCGCGTCCCCGGCCTCTGCCTGGCAGGGGCATGGACGGCCACCGGCTGGCCCGCGACGATGGAGGGTGCCGTCCGCAGCGGGTTCAGCGCGGCGGACGCCGCGCTCCGGTCGCTCGGCCGCTCCCATGAACATCCGCTGCAGGAGGCGGCATGAGCAGTACCACCGGAACAAGAGGAGAGTCAGTGACCCCGGCGAATCCGGCTTTCGACACCGTGGCAGACACCACGGACGTCACCGCGCTTCTGGAGCGCGGACGGGCCCTTTCCACGCCGGTGCTCCGGGCCGCCGTTGACCGGCTCGCACCGCCCATGGACACCGTCGCCGCCTACCACTTCGGCTGGATCGACGCCCAGGGACAGCCCGCCGACGGCGACGGGGGCAAGGCCGTCCGCCCGGCCCTAGCCCTGCTGTCCGCGGAGGCCGCCGGCGCCGCCGCCGAGGCCGGCGTCCCCGGCGCCGTGGCCGTCGAACTCGTGCACAACTTCTCGCTGCTGCACGACGACCTGATGGACGGCGACGAACAGCGCCGCCACCGCGACACCGTCTGGAAGGTGCACGGCCCCGCCCAGGCGATCCTGGTCGGCGACGCACTCTTCGCCCTCGCCAACGAGGTCCTGCTGGAGCTCGGTACCGTCGAGGCGGGCCGCGCGACCCGCAGGCTGACCGCGGCCAGCCGCAAGCTCATCGACGGGCAGGCCCAGGACATCTCCTACGAGCACCGCGAGCGGGTCACCGTCGAGGAGTGCCTGGAGATGGAGGGCAACAAGACCGGCGCCCTGCTCGCCTGTGCCTGCTCCATCGGCGCGGTCCTCGGCGGCGCCGACGACCGGACCGCCGACACCCTGGAGGCGTACGGATACCACCTCGGCCTCGCCTTCCAGGCCGTCGACGATCTGCTCGGCATCTGGGGCGACCCCGAGTCCACCGGCAAGCAGACCTGGAGCGACCTGCGCCAGCGCAAGAAATCCCTGCCGGTCGTCGCCGCGCTCGCCGCGGGCGGCCCGGCATCGGAGCGCCTGGGCGAACTGCTTGCGGCCGACGCCAAGAGCAGCGATTTCGACAGCTTCTCCGAAGAGGAGTTCGCCGCCCGTGCGGCACTCATCGAGGAGGCGGGCGGCCGCGAGTGGACCGCCCAGGAGGCCCGTCGGCAGCATGCGGTCGCCATCGAGGCGCTGCACCGTGTCGACATGCCGCAGACCGTGCGGGCGCAGCTCACGGCGCTCGCGGACTTCGTCGTCGTACGAAAGAGATGATCACTATCTGCTCCATATGACTCGCAGTCGCCGGCCGGTGCCCGTATCAGGCACCGGCCGACGGAGACCCCAGCACAGCAGAGGACCAGACTGCACGAAGGGGAAGCCATGACAGCGACGACCGACGGAAGCACCGGGGCCGTGAACCCCCGCGCAGCCTCGGCCAGTGAACCGACCGACACAACCATCGCCGCGGACGACGTGTTCACCGCCGCGCGGCGGGCCGCGGAACGCTCGGTGGAGCACCTCCTCGGCAGGCAGGACGAGCAGGGCTGGTGGAAGGGCGACCTCGCCACCAACGTCACCATGGACGCCGAGGACCTGCTGCTCCGTCAGTTCCTGGGAATCCAGGACCCGGCCACCGTCCAGGCGGCCGGCCGCTTCATCCGCGGCGAACAACTGGGCGACGGCACCTGGGCCACCTTCCACGGCGGCCCCGGCGAACTCTCCACCACCATCGAGGCGTACGTGGCCCTGCGGCTGGCCGGAGACCGGCCGGACGATCCGCACATGGCCCGCGCCTCGGCCTGGATCAGGGAACAGGGCGGAATCGCCGCCGGCCGGGTCTTCACCCGGATCTGGCTCGCCCTCTTCGGCTGGTGGAAATGGGACGACCTGCCGGAACTCCCGCCCGAGCTGATGTTCTTCCCCAAATGGGCCCCGCTCAACATCTACGACTTCGGCTGCTGGGCCCGCCAGACCATCGTGCCGCTCACCATCGTCTCGGCGAAGCGGCCGGTACGCCCGGCGCCCTTCCCGCTCGACGAACTGCACGCCGACCCGCGCAATCCGAACCCGCCCAGGCGAGCCGCACCGGCCGCGAGCTGGGACGGCGTCTTCCAGCGCCTGGACAAGGCGCTGCACGTCTACCACCGGATCGCACCGCGCAAGCTGCGCCGGACCGCGATGAACGCCGCGGCCCGCTGGATCATCGAACGCCAGGAGAACGACGGCTGCTGGGGCGGCATCCAGCCGCCCGCCGTGTACTCCGTCATCGCCCTGCATCTGCTCGGCTACGACCTGGACCACCCGGTGATGCGGGCCGGACTCGAATCGCTCGACCGCTTCGCCGTGTGGCGCGAGGACGGCGCCCGCATGATCGAGGCCTGCCAGTCCCCGGTGTGGGACACCTGCCTCGCCACCATCGCGCTCGCCGACGCCGGGGTCAGCCCCGACCACCCGGCGCTCGTGAAGGCCGCGGACTGGATGCTCGGCGAGGAGATCGTCCGGCCCGGCGACTGGTCCGTGCGCCGCCCCCGGCTCAACCCGGGCGGCTGGGCCTTCGAGTTCCACAACGACAACTACCCGGACATCGACGACACCGCCGAGGTGGTCCTCGCACTGCGCCGGGTCCGCCACCCGGACCGGGCACGCATCGAGGCCGCCATCAAGCGCGGAGTCCGCTGGAACATCGGTATGCAGTCCCGCAACGGGGCCTGGGGCGCCTTCGACGCGGACAACACCAGCGCGTTCCCCAACCGGTTGCCGTTCTGCGACTTCGGCGAGGTCATCGACCCGCCGTCCGCCGATGTCACCGGGCACGTGGTGGAGATGCTCGCCGTCGAGGGGCGGTCCGGTCACCGCGTCACCCGGCGGGGCATCGAGTGGCTGCTCGCCGAACAGGAGGCGAGCGGTGCCTGGTTCGGCCGCTGGGGCGTCAACTACGTATACGGCACAGGGTCGGTGGTCCCCGCGCTGGTCGCCGCCGGTCTGCCCGTGACGCACCCGGCGGTCCGCCGCGCGGTCGGTTGGCTGGAGTCCGTGCAGAACGACGACGGCGGCTGGGGCGAGGACCTGCGCTCGTACCGGGAGGAGAAGTGGATCGGGCACGGCGCCTCGACCGCCTCCCAGACCGCCTGGGCGCTGCTCGCACTGCTCGCCGCGGGACGGCGGGACAGCAGGGCCGTGCAGCGGGGAGTGACCTGGCTCAGCGAGACGCAGCAGGCCGACGGCTCCTGGGACGAGCCGTACTTCACGGGCACCGGATTCCCGTGGGACTTCTCCATCAACTACCACCTCTACCGCCAGGTGTTCCCGCTCACCGCACTCGGGCGGTACGTGTACGGCGAACCGTTCGCCGACCGCACGGCCACCCGCAAGGGGGCCTGATGGCCGACGGGCCGGGGACGGCCGGCCCCGCGGCGCCGCTGCTGATCGCCTGCGCGCTCGGCATCGAGCAGTTCGCCCTGCGCAGCGGCCGGGGCAGGGCCGGTGCCGCTGCCGGCCCGGTGACCGTACTCCGTACGGGCATGGGTCCCAAAGCCGCCGAGGCGGCCGTCTCACGGGCGCTCGGTCAGGACCGGGCGCCCGGCACGGCGGTCGTCGCCTCCGGGTTCTGTGCCGGGCTGGTGCCCGGAATGCACCCCGGGGACCTGGTGGTCGCCGACGAGACCCGGGAAGACGGGGACTCGACGGTCTGCACCGGTCCGGGCCTGCTCGCCGAGGCCCTGGCCAGGGCGGTGCCCGGCCGCGCCGTCCACACCGGTCCGCTGACCGGCTCCGCCCATGTCGTACGCGGACATGAGCGGGCCGAGCTGCGGGCCACCGGAGCGATCGCGGTGGACATGGAGTCCGCCGCCACTCTGCGCACCGCTCTGCGGTCCGGGCCACGCCCGGTTGCCGCCGTACGGGTGATCGTGGATGCTCCGGAGCATGAGCTCGTCCGCATCGGCACGATACGCGGTGGAATATCAGCTTTCCGGGTTCTCCGTGCCGTCCTGCCGGCTTTCTACGAATGGCACCGATCTTTGCTGCTCCCCAGGAGGTGAGCCAGATGGCCATGCCGCTCCGTCAGTCCATCAAGGTTGCGACGTACCTCATTGAACAGAAGCTCCGTAGGCGGGAGAAATTCCCGCTCATCGTGGAACTGGAGCCGTTGTACGCCTGCAATCTCGCGTGCGAGGGCTGCGGGAAGATCCAGCATCCGGCCGGCGTGCTCAAGCAGCGCATGCCGGTGGCCCAGGCCGTGGGCGCCGTGCTCGAATCGGGTGCCCCGATGGTTTCCATCGCGGGCGGCGAACCGCTGATGCATCCGCAGATCGATGAAATCGTCCGGCAGCTGGTGGCGCGGAAGAAGTACGTCTTCCTGTGCACCAACGCGATGCTGCTGCGGAAGAAGATCGAGAAATTCACGCCCTCGCCGTATTTCGCATTCGCCGTGCACATCGACGGGCTGCGTGAACGGCACGACGAGTCGGTCGCCAAGGAAGGCGTCTTCGACGAGGCGGTGGCGGCGATCAAGGAGGCCAAGCGGCGCGGCTTCCGGGTCACCACGAATTCCACCTTCTTCAACACCGACACCCCGCAGACCGTCATCGAGGTCCTCAATTACCTCAATGACGACCTGAAGGTCGACGAGATGATGATCTCGCCCGCCTACGCCTACGAGAAGGCACCCGACCAGGAGCACTTCCTGGGCGTCGAGCAGACCCGCGAACTGTTCAAGAAGTCGTTCGCGGGCGGCAACCGGGCCCGCTGGCGGCTGAACCACTCGCCGCTCTTCCTGGACTTCCTGGAAGGCAAGGTGGACTTCCCGTGCACGGCTTGGGCCATCCCGAACTATTCGCTCTTCGGCTGGCAGCGGCCCTGCTACCTGATGAGCGACGGCTACGTGCCGACGTACCGTCAGCTCATCGAGGAGACCGACTGGGACAAGTACGGCCGGGGCAAGGACCCGCGCTGCGCCAACTGCATGGCGCACTGCGGATACGAGCCCACCGCCGTGCTCGCCACCATGGGATCGCTGAAGGAATCCCTGCGCGCGGCGCGCGACACCGTCTCCGGGAACCGGTGACGTCATGACCGCTGGAGGGCCGGTCGCACTGGGTCTCCCCGAGCTGCCGGCCCGGCCGCTCGCGATGCGCCGCCACTCGCGGCGCATCCAGGTCGGGTCGGTTGCGGTGGGCGGGGATGCGCCGGTGTCGGTGCAGTCGATGACCACGACGCGTACGTCGGACGTGGGTGCGACGTTGCA